>NZ_JBAMDC010000613.1:0-2575 GCF_036961605.1 Streptomyces sp. KLMMK | reverse complement strand
GCCGCCGCGTAGCCGTCCCACGCGCTCGGCCCCTCCGTCGCGCCGCGCCGCGTGGCGTCGACCCAGTGCTGGACCTCGCGGTCGTACGCGTCGCGGAAGCGGTCCACGTAGTCCTGGGCGACGGCGCCGCCCCAGCGGCCGGCCGCGTTCACGTACAGCCCGTGCGCGTCGCCGAGCCGCGCGCTGCCGCGCTCGGCCACCGCCTCGCACTGCACCTGGTAGCCGAAGCCGCAGTTGACGAAGATCTCGACGTCGGCGACCGCCCCGCCGGACGTCTCCAGGACGACCAGCTGGGGGTCGCTCAGGGCGTCCGGCGCGGCGGACGAGGGGGCCGGTTTCACCACGCTCACCGCCGTGATCTCCTGCCTCAGGAGCCACCGCGTGGCATCGATCTCGTGCACCACCGAGTCGTTGATCATCATCGCCTCGGTGAAGCCGGGCGGCGTGGCCACGTTGCGGTGCCGGCAGTGCAGCATCAGCGCCCGTCCGAGCGCCCCGCCGTCGAGCAGCGCCTTGAGCTGCACGTACTCCGCGTCGTAGCGCCGCATGAAGCCCACCTGCACCCGCCGGTGCCCGAGCCGGGCCTCGGCGTCCAGCACCCGCAGCGCGGACGCCGGATCGGGCGTGAGGGGCTTCTCGCACAGCACGGGCAGGTCGCGCGCGAGCGCGTCCAGCAGGGCCGCCTCGTGCGCGGGCCCGGGCGAGGCGATGAGCACGGCGTCGACGCCGGGCGCGTCCATCGCCGCGGCGGCGTCGGTGTGGGCCGCGCATCCGGGGATGCCCGCCGCCGCCTTCTCCGCGCGTTCGCCGTCGACGTCTATGACCGCGGCCACCCGGGCCCCGCTGATGACCTCGTCGATGCGCCGGATGTGGTCGGACCCCATCCGCCCCGTGCCGATGACGGCGACGCCGAGGGTGCCTTGGTGCTTCATGCGTCTCACTTTCCTCGTCTCAGACGCCGCAGCCGCGCAGGAACCCCCGCGTGCGCCGCGCGATCGGCAGCGGACGGTCCGGCGGGCACGGGTACATGTCCTGTTCCACGATGGCGAACAGGTCCGCGTCCAGCCGGGAGGCCGCTTCGATGACGGGTTCCAGTGCGGGAACCCCCCGCGGCGGCTCGCACATGACGCCCTGTCGCACGGCGGGCCCGAAGGCCGTCCCCTTGGCGAGGACGTCCGCGAGGACCTCCGGGTCGACCTGCTTGAGGTGGAGGTAGCCGATCCGCTCCCCGTACGTCTCGATGAGCCGGACGCTGTCCCCGCCGCAGTACGCGTAGTGCCCGGTGTCCAGGCAGAGGCTGACCAGCGACGCGTCCGTGGCGTCCAGGAAGCGCTCGACGTGCGCCTCGCTGTCGATGTGGGTGTCGGCGTGCGGGTGGACGACGATGCCGAGCCCGTAGCGCTCGCGGACCTCGCGGGCGAGCCGCTCCGTGCCGGCGGCGAGGTGGCGCCACTGCTCCGCGCTCAGCTCGGGGTCCTCGACGATCTCCGCGGTCCTGTCGTCGCGCCAGAAGGAGGGGATGACGACCAGGTGGCGGGCGCCCATCGCGGCGGTGAGCCCGGCGACCGGGGCGACGTGCTCCCAGGTCGCCTCCCAGGCGGCCGGCCCGCGGTGCAGCGCGGTGAAGACCGTGCCGGCGGAGACCGTGAGGCCGCGCCGCTGCGTCTCGTCGCGCAGGCGGGCGGCGTCGGTCGGCAGATAGCCGTACGGGCCCAGCTCGATCCACTCGTAGCCCGCCTCCGCGACCTCGTCGAGGAACCGCCGCCACGGCAGCTGCGCGGGATCGTCGGCGAACCAGACGCCCCACGAGTCGGGGGCGGAACCGACCCGGATGCGGCGGCGGCCGGCGGTGGGGGGCGTCGCGTGGGGAGCGGGCATGGTGGCTCTCCTCGGGCGAGGGCGGGATTGCCCGTAGCTTCCTAGGGGGGCGGGGGAGTGTCAAGGCTTCGTCCGGACATACGGACGTAACGTCAAGGCGTGTTCCGCTCAGGTCTATATGTAAGGACAAATCCTTGACAGGGTCCGGCGGACCCGGCTAGACCTGAGCCGAATCGTCAGGAAGGGCGCCGATGAGCCAGCCGAGTCCGCGTACGTCCCCCACCCCGTTCGACCTGATCACCATGGGCCGGGTCGGCGTGGACCTCTACCCCCTGCAGACCGGCGTGCCCCTGGCGAAGGCCGAGACCTTCGGGAAGTTCCTGGGCGGCTCGCCGGCGAACGTGGCCGTCGCCGCCGCCCGGCTCGGCAGGCGCACGGCGCTCATCAGCCGCACCGGCGCCGACCCCTTCGGCGACTACCTCCACGACGCGCTGCGCGACTTCGGCGTCTCCGACCGGTGGGTGACGCCCGTCGCCGCCTACCCCACGCCCCTGACCTTCTGCGAGATCTTCCCGCCGGACGACTTCCCCCTCTACTTCTACCGCCGCCCCAAGGCCCCCGACCTGGAGATCCACCCCCACGAGCTCGACCTCGGCGCGATCCGGGACGCCCGCATCTTCTGGGCGACCGGCACCGGCCTGTGCGAGGAGCCCAGCCGGGCCGCGACGCTGGCCGCGCTCGCGGCGCGCGGGCGGCG
>NZ_JBAMDC010000612.1:0-2577 GCF_036961605.1 Streptomyces sp. KLMMK | reverse complement strand
CTCCGCGTCGGGGTCCTCGCCGGTGCGTTCCGGCGTCTCGCCCGGGACCGGACGGCGGGCCCGCGCGGTCTCCTCCCGGCTCTCGCCCCGGTGCTGCATCCGCTCGCCCTGTCCCTTGAGCTGCTCCACGGCCGCCTCCTCGCCTCGCCGAACCCCGGAAACCGACTGGCCGGGTTCCCCCAGGGTGACGGCCCGAAACCGGCCCCCAACACAGGGGAAATCGCCAGATATGACGACCACCATTCAGGTGAAAATCCCTCCAATCAGGTTAAAATGCAGGCAGGTCCGACCTGACACGGAAAGAAGGTGGCCGACGTGACCGCTCCTACGTCGCCCCGGATAGAACAGCACCCGGACATCCTGGCGCTCCGCGCCCACTCCGAAGCGGCGACGAGCACGCCCGTCGCCCAGGCCGTCGAGGCACTCGCCCTCCTCTGCGGTGTCTATCTGGCCGCCTCTCCATGGATTGTGGGCTTCAGTGGCGCCTCCACTCTTGCCATCCATAACCTGATCGTGGGAGTCGCCTTTGCTTGCCTGGTCGGCGGTTTCGGCCCCGCCTACGAGCGCACGCACGCGATGAGCTGGGCCGCCCTCGGCCTCGGCGCCTGGACGATCATTTCCCCCTGGGTCGTCTCCGGGCACGCGTTCATCACGCACGCCGTCGTCAGCAACGTCATCACCGGCGCGGTGGCGTGCCTGCTGGCCCTCGCCCTGGCACGCATGGGGATGGCGAGGTCACGGCAGTAACCGCCGCACGGTCTGAAAAAGGCTGAATTTCGCCGTTCTCTCTGTTCGCGCCATCACCTCTCGGCGGTCTTCCCCCTCCGGCCCCGCCGCCCGCACACCGGGCGGCGGGGCCGGAGCGCTTCCCGGGCGGCGAACGCCGGGCCGCAAACGTCCGGCTGCAAACACCGGGCGGCAACAACAACCGCCCGATTCACTCCGGAGGATGAAAACTCGGGTGATCTTCGTACCTGATGACTCCGCCGGACGGGAAGTGGCAATGCTCCCCCTCCCACTGATCACTCCAACCTCATGAGGTCCGACGCATGACGATCGAGGCGCTGCCCGAGGGGCCGCGCAACCGGGGGAAGGCCCAGGGATGAGTCACCTCTACAGCTACAGCGCGCCCGGGGTCGGCACGGGCCGGGGGACAGCACTGCCCGCCGCGTCCGCGGGGGAGAACCTCCGGCTCACCCTCGTCTACTTCCTCCCCAACTACCTCAAGGGTGTCTTCCGCTCCCGGCCCCGGATCGCCGCCCTCCTCGCCCGGGCGGACACGTCCCGGCACGGCCTGGAGGCCATGCGCCGCCTGCGCCGCCGGTACGGCCGCGGCCCGGTCATGGTGCGCGGCGCCGCCGGCCCCACGCTCCTCGTGCTGGACGCCGACGACGCCCGGCAGGTCCTCTCCGGCCCGGTGGGGGTGTACGCGGTCGACACCTGGGAGAAGGTGAGCGGGTTCGCGGCGGTCCAGCCCGAGACGCTGGTGGCCTCGCACGGCCGGCAGCGCATGGTGCGCCGGATGTTCAACGACGCGGTCCTGGACGCCGGCTGCCCGGTGCACCGGCTCGCCGACCGCTTCCTGCGGGTCGCCGGCGAGGAGGCCGCGGCCCTGCTGGGCCCCGAGGCGGTGGCCGGGCTGCGCCCGGAGACGCTGCGCGAGGGCTTCGAGCGCGTGGGGCGGCGCTGCTTCCTGGGCGAGGCGGCCGCCGACGACGAGGAGTTCTCCCGGCTCCTGTCCACGCTGCTCGCCGAGGCCAACTGGATGGGTGCGCGCCGCTGGCGGGCCCGCCGCACCCGCCGGCTCCGCCGCAGGATGATGCAGCGTCAGGCCCGTTATCTGTACGAGGCCGATCCGCGCAGCCTGGCGGGCCTGTTCGCGGCTGCCCCCCGCGGCCCCGAGACCGCCCCGGAGTGCCAGGTCAGCCACTGGTTCATGGCGCTCGGCGCGCTGAGCGCCGTCACCGCGCAGACGCTCGCGCTGCTCGCCACGCACCCGCGCCACCACGAGCGTGCGATGGAGGAGATCCGGGCGGCGGACCGCACGCACGGGCCGCGCACGGTCCCCGGCTTCCTCGGCATGCCCTACCTGCGCGCCTGTGTGCAGGAGGCGGCCCGGCTGTGGCCGCCCGTGACCGGCCTCGCCCGCCGGACCACCGGCGAGACCCGCTGGCGGGACTCGGTCGCGCCGGGCGGGGTCAACGTCCTCGTGCCCACCGCGTTCCACGCCCGCGACGGCGAACGGATCGGGTACGCGCACCGGTTCGCGCCCGAGAAGTGGCTGGACGGCACCGCCGAGCGCGACTGGGCGGTCAGCCCGTTCAGCCGGGGCGAGGCCCAGTGCAGCGGCATGGAGCTCGGCCTGCAGCTGGCCACGGCGTTCGTCGCCGAGCTGCTGCGCGGCGGGGAACTGGCCGTCGCCGGGGTCCGGCTCGGGCCCGGCCACCCGCTTCCGTACACCTTCGACACCTCGCGGCTGCGGATCGGGATCCGCGCCGCCCGTACGCCGGAGGAGGGCGCATGACGGCCGAGGGCACGCCGGGTTCCCGGGACACGGGAGCCGGACCGGAGGATGCG
>NZ_JBAMDC010000611.1:0-2608 GCF_036961605.1 Streptomyces sp. KLMMK | reverse complement strand
CGTCCCGTCACCGATGTCGTCGCCCTGCTGCGCGGCGACGGTACGGCCCGTTCCGCCCCCGGCACGCCCGTGCGGATCGAGGTCGAGCGCGCCGGCCGCAGCTGGGCGCGCACGCTGTACCGGGAGCGGCTGGCCACCGAGAGCGTGGCGGCCGAGCACCTCTTCCGGGGCGAGGTCGCGGCCCTGAGGATCAAGGTCGGTTCGTTCACCCGGGGCACCGGCGACCAGGTGCGCGCGGCGGCCGCGGCGGCGCAGCCCGGCGAGGGCATCCTGCTGGACCTGCGGGGGAACTCCGGCGGCCTGGTCGGCGAGGCGGTGCGGGCCGCCTCCGCCTTCCTCGACGGCGGGCTCGTCGCCACCTACGACGTGCACGGCAGCCAGCGCTCCCTGGAGGCGCGGGCCGGCACGGTGACCGCCCGGCCCCTCGTCGTCCTGGTCGACGGCGGCACGATGAGCGCGGCCGAGCTGCTGGCGGGCGCCCTGCAGGACCGCGGCCGCGCCGTCGTCGTCGGCTCGCGCACCTTCGGCAAGGGCTCCGTGCAGATGCCGAGCCGGCTCGCGGACGGCTCGGTCGCCGAGCTCACCGTGGGCCACTACCGCACCCCCGCCGGCCGCGCCGTCGACGGCCTGGGCATCGCCCCCGACCTGCTGGTCCACGGCGATGCCGAGGAGCGGGCCCGCACAGTATTGAGTGGCCTCGGGGGCGGGTCCTAGTGCGAGAATGGCGGCGCTATGGCTAAAGAGAAGAAAGAGACCCGCAAGTTCGTCGCGCAGAACAAGAAGGCGCGGCACGATTACCACATTCTGGACACCTACGAGTGCGGCATGGTGCTGACCGGCACCGAGGTGAAGTCGCTGCGCCAGGGGCGCTCCTCGCTGGTGGACGGCTTCGTGCAGATCGACGGCGGTGAGGCGTGGCTGCACAACGCCCACATCCCCGAGTACACCCAGGGCACGTGGACCAACCACAGCGCGCGCCGCAAGCGCAAGCTCCTGATGCACCGGGCCGAGATCGACAAGCTCGCCTCCAAGTCGCAGGAGACGGGGCACACCATCGTGCCCCTGGCCATCTACTTCAAGGAGGGCCGGGCCAAGGTCGAGATCGCCCTCGCCAAGGGCAAGAAGGAGTACGACAAGCGGCAGACCCTGCGCGAGAAGCAGGACACGCGCGAGTCGAACCGGGCCATCGCCGCGGCACGCCGCCGGCAGCGGGCGGCCGCCGCGCGGGGCTAGCTGCCGAAATGCGCTGGCACGGTCGTGTGCCCGTCGCGTACCATAGAGACAGCACACGGGGTGGTACCCGTGCGCAGATTGAAAAATCAACATGGGGATGATCGGTTTCGACAGCGGATGTCGAAGCAGGGGAAGCGTGTCGAGGAAGCGGCAATGATCTCGTAAACCATATGTCGCAACCAATAATCGCCAACACCAAGCGCGATTCCTTCGCCCTCGCTGCCTAAGTAGCGACTTGCGAAGTGTCAGCCCGGGGCTGTTCCCGACCCGGATCCTGGCATCAGCTAGGGAACTAAACCACTAGACCCGGTCACGGGGTCCAGTGGGAAATCAAACAGTGGCTGAGCCCGTCGGAGACTTGTTCGCGTGATCTCCGGGGCCGAGAAAATCGCAGCGGACTGCACACGGAGAAGCCCTGATTCTGCACCGTTGGACGCGGGTTCGATTCCCGCCATCTCCACGGACGGATGGGTGGACTCCGCTCGCCGACAGCGCGAGCGAAGTCCGTCCTTCGTATCTCTGGGGGCATGGCCCCCAGACCCCGTCATCCCATGTGGGCAGAAGCCCCTGGTCCTCGGACCAGGGGCTTTTGTCATGCTGGGCGCCGACAGGCAACCGATGGGTCTGCGGAGCCCTCTTTCCTGGTGACGCTCCATGGCGAGGGGGTGGTGGCTCGGTGAACCGGATGCGCACGGCGGCGGCCGCCGTGCTGGCTGCGGGGGCCCTGTGGCTCGCCGGCGGTGCCGGCCCGGCCTCCGCCGACGAGGGCGACGGCGGTGACGGCGGGGTGCACCTGCTGCTCAACAGTGCCTACGACAACCGCCCGGGCGAGCTCGTCGACATACAGGTGCAGGGGATCCGCACGCCGGGCGACGTCACCGTCTCCTCGCCGGTCTTCCCGCGCCCCGTCCGGCTCGCCCTCCGCGACGACGGCCACCACGCCCGCCCGGCCATCGCGATGGCCACCGGGCCGGGCACGTACCCGCTGACGGTCCGGGCCGGCGGCCGGGTCGTGGCGGAGGAGCGTGTCGAGGTGAAGCCGTCGGAGCGGCCGAGCTTCTCGGTGACGTCGCCCGGCGAGGTGCTGCGGCCGGGAGAGCGGCTGTGGATGTCGTACGACGGCCTGTACCCGGGTGAGACCGGGCGCTCCTTCGCCGTCTCCTCGCCCGCCTTCCGCGCGCCGGTGCGGCTCGCGCACGATCCGTCGAGCACGGACTGGAACAACCCGCGGCTGTTCTCCGGCGCCGCCGAGCTGCCCCCGGGCACCCGCGACGGGACGTACAAGGTCACGCTGTACGGGCCGGGCGGCCGCGTCGTCGACGAGAAGCCGCTGGTCGTCCGCGCCGCGCGGCCCGGTGACCGCGACTACGTGGGG
>NZ_JBAMDC010000610.1:0-2633 GCF_036961605.1 Streptomyces sp. KLMMK | reverse complement strand
CCGCCGCGGGGCGCGGCGAGGATGCGGGCCCGGTGGATTGCGGAGATGCTGGTTGCGTCAGCGTTCCGTGAGGAGGACGGCCATGTCCATGCTCGACAAGCTCAAGGGCCTGCTCAAGGGCCATGAGGACACCGCTCGGCAGGGTGTCGAAAAGGCGGGCGACGCGTTCGACGCCAAGACCCAGAACAAGTACCAGAGCCAGGTCGACACCGCCCAGCAGAAGCTCAACGAACAGCTGGGGGCGCAGGAGCGGCGGCCGGGGGACGAGCGCCCGCCGACTCCCTGAGGGCAGTCACCACAGCCGGTCGACCTCCCCCGGGTAGAGCCCGATGCGGCTCCTCTCGAAAGCGGCCGCATCGCGTTGCGCCCGCGCCGTGAAGAACGCCGCCATGGTGACCTTGTCGAAGCCCGGCCGGTCGCTGGGGAACGGGTCCTGCGGCGTGCCGCCGATCAGGACGGTGCCGGGCAGGGCGGTCCAGCCGGCGCTCTCGTAGAACGCCTGCAGAGGGCGGTCGCACGTGAACAGTCCCACGTCCGCGGCGCCGCCGTCGGCGATCAGCTCACGGGCGGCGGCCACCAGCCGCCGCCCGTATCCCTTGCCCCGGTGTGCCGCGTCCGTGACGACCGCGCTCAGGCCCGAGGCCCGGTAGCTCCGGCCCCCGTGGATGATCTCCTTGGAGAGGATGTCCAGCGCGGCCCGTACGCCGCCGTCCGGGGCGAGGAGCAGTACGGCCACGGGGCGCAGGGCCGGGTCGTGGGGGCCGCCGCCGGGCCAGGCCTGGTCCTGCAGGGCCTCGATCTGCGCGCGCAGCTCCGGCGGGAGGTCCGGCTCCGCCATCGTGACGATCCGCATGCGCCCCACGTGCCCCTCCCCCGTTCGGCCGCACCCCTCGCGAGCCCGTGGCTTCGCAGGCTAGCCCAGCGCCGCCGCGCCCGCCTTCGCGAACTTCTCGTCGAGGTCGCCGCTCGGGGCCCCCGCGACACCGATGCCGGCGACCGGCGCGCCCTTGGCCTGGACCGGGGTGCCGCCCGGCAGGAACAGGGTGCCGGGGATGTCCTTGAGGTTCGGGGCGCCCTGGAGGCGCTTGACGAGCTCCGAGGTGGGGGCGTTCCAGGAGACGGCCGTGAAGCCCTTCCGTACGGCCGACTCGTAGGACTGCGGGCCCGCGCCGTCGCCGCGCAGCGTCACCAGCGTGTTGCCGTTGCGGTCGACGACCGCGACGGACACCTTCTGGCCCTCCTTCTTCGCGGCGGCCAGCGCGGCCTGGGCGGCGCGCGTGGCGGCGTCCACCGACAGGTGCGTCGACTCGGTCAGGCCGTTGCCGGCCACGGACACCGGAGCCTGGCGCTCCGCCGCGGGCGAGGCCGTCGCCGTGACCGCCCCGAACGTACCGGCCGCGACAACGGCGGCACCGACCGCACCCACGAGCACACGGCCCCGGACGGAGAGCTTCCCGAACGCAGACTTCATTTTCGGCTCCTCAACAGGCCGGCGGATCGCCGGCGGCTTGGCAGCGGTTTCCTTGCGCTCTCCATCCTTCGGGCCGTCCGCGCCACGGGCATCGGCGTCCCGGCTGCCCGCCGGGTCAACCGATCGGCTGATGCGGCGGCCCTCCGCACCGGTTAGGAACAGGGGGTGACCTTTACCGACGATGACGAACCCGGCGCCCGCCGCCTCGCCCTCGTCATGCACGCCGCCTTCTTCCTGCTCCTCTCCGCCTCCTTCGCGCGCTTCCTGATCCGGCACCCCGGCGAGCCCCGCACGCCGTGGATCGTCGCCCTCAGCGTGCTGCTCGCCCTGCTGTACGTCCTGCCCTACGCCCTGCCCCACGCCCTGAGCCCGGCCCCCGCGACCCGCCCGCCGCGGCAGCTGCTCTGGCTGGCCGCCGTCGTCGCGACCTGGGTCGTGCTCGTCGTCCTCGCGCCGAGCTTCGCGTGGTGTTCCGTCCCCCTGCTCTATACGGGCCTGCGCACGCTCCCCACGCGCGCCGCGCTCCTCCTGGTCACCTTCCTCACCGGCCTGGTCGTCGTGGCGCAGCTCCGGCTCTCCCACGGCTTCGACCCCACCCTCGTGCTCGCCCCGCCCGCCGTGGCCGCCGTGGCCACGGCCGTCTTCGTCCACACGCAGCGCCAGACGGACCGGCAGCGCGCCCTGATCGAGGACCTGGTCCGCACGCGCCGCGAACTGGCGGCGACCGAGCGGCGCGAGGGCGCCCTCGCCGAGCGGCAGCGGCTGTCGATGGAGATCCACGACACCCTGGCCCAGGGCCTGTCCAGCCAGCGGATGCTGCTGCAGGCCGCGGACCGCACCTGGGAGTCGGACCCGGAGGCGGCGCGCCGGCACGTGCGGACCGCCGCGGACGTCGCGGCCCGCGGCCTGGCCGAAACCCGGCGGTTCGTCGACGACCTGGCGCCGCCGCAGTTCGACGGCGGCGCGCGGCTGGAGGACGCGCTGCGCGCGCTGGCGGCCTCCGGCGCGGCGGAGGGGACCGGGGTCCCGGTGCTCTTCCACGTCGACGGCGTGCCGGTCCCGCTGCCGGACGGGGTGCGGGCCGCGCTGCTCCGCATCGCCCAGGGCGCCCTGGCGAACGTGCGCGAGCACGCCGGCGCCGCCACGGCCGCGCTCACCCTGA
>NZ_JBAMDC010000061.1:0-25752 GCF_036961605.1 Streptomyces sp. KLMMK | reverse complement strand
GGCGGTCGGGCCCGGCCGGAGAAGCGAACGGGCCCCACCCCCGTGTGCCGCCGGTACGCGCCCGGTGGGCCTGAGTGCCGGGGAGGACACACGAGCATGCTCGCACCCGGGAGCTGAAGCAGCGCTGAGGATTCCTTAAGGGGTCTTCAGGTCACGGACCTGCGCTCCGCGCCATGCTGAAGGCATGCGAATACTGGTGGTTGAGGACGACCGGCGGCTCGCTGAACTGCTGCGCCGCGGCCTGGTCGCCGAGGGGTTCGCGGTGGAGGTCGCGCACGACGGGCACACGGGCCTGCACCTCGCGGCCGAGGACGCCTACGACGTGATCGTGCTCGACGTCATGCTGCCCGGCCTCAACGGCTACCGCGTGTGCGCCCGGCTGCGCGAGGCCGGCGTCTGGACGCCGGTGCTCATGCTCACCGCGAAGGACGGCGAGTACGACGAGGCCGAGGGCCTGGACACCGGCGCCGACGACTACGTGACCAAACCCTTCTCCTACGTGGCCCTCGTCGCCCGGCTGCGCGCCCTGGTGCGCCGCGGCCGGCCCGAGCGGCCCGTGCTGCTCCGGATCGGCGACCTGCAGATCGACCCTGCGAGCCGCTGCTGCCGGCGAGGCTCCGTCGATCTCACCCTCACCGCCCGGGAGTTCGCGGTCCTGGAGTACCTCGCCCGGCGCGACGGCGAGGTCGTGGCCAAGGCCGAGATCCTCGCCCACGTGTGGGACGAGGCCTTCCAGGGAGATGTGAACATCGTGGAGGTGCACGTCAGCGCGTTGCGCCGGAAGATCGACGCGCCGTTCGGGCGGCACACCATCCAGACCGTGCGCGGCGTGGGCTACCGGCTGGCGGCCGACGCCCCCGCAGGGTGAAGCGGCGGCCCGGCCGGGTGCGCGAGCTGCTGCGGCCCGCCTCGATACGGGGCCGGCTGACGTGGCTCGTCGCCGTCTCGGCCCTGCTCCCGCTGATCGCCGGCGCGGCGCTGGCCGCGGGCTCGCTGCGCGACTACCTGGCGCGGGAGGCCCGCGACTACACGGTCCGCACGATCGCCGCCGTCCCCCGGCTCGCCGACGGCGACCCGGACGCACAGCTGTACTACGCGGCCGAGAAGCTCCGCGACGACCCCCGGCTGGCGGTGTCCACGGGCATCAGGCCCGCCCCGCCGCGCTGGGAGCCCGACTCCCGGCCGCCCGAGCACGAACCCTCGCACGGCGACGCGCTGTTGTCGCTGTGGCCGTGGACCGACCCCGGCAGCCGGAGCCCCAGCCTCGACTACGTCCAGTCCGGCACCGAGGGCCGCTACCTGAACGTCGCCAACCGGCTCCAGGTCGAGCAGCGCCGCCTCAACCACATGGGCCGGCTGCTCGCCGGCGCCGTACTGCTGGTGACGGCCGCCCTCGCGGGCGCGACGTGGTTCGTGGCCGGGCGGGTGCTGCGCCCTGTGGAGGCGATCCGCACCCAGTTCGCCGAGCTGACCGCGCACCACCTGGAACGCCGGGTGCCCGTGCCCTGCACGCGCGACGAGGTGGCCCGGCTGGCGGCGACGATGAACAAGACCCTCGACCAGCTGCAGGCGGCCGTCGACCTGCAGCGCCGGTTCGTCGGGGACGCCTCGCACGAACTGCGCAGCCCGCTCGCCGCCCTGCGGGCCGAGCTGGAGATCGCCCTCGCCCACCCCGGGGACGCCGAGTGGACGGCGGTCGCGGAGGCCGCGCTCGGCGACACCCGGCGGCTGCAGAGCATCACGTCGGACCTGCTGCTGCTCGCCCGGCTGGACGCGACCGGCACCGACGGGCTGCCGGGGGCCCAGCCCGTCGACCTCGCCGCCCTGGTCCGCGAGGAGGTCCGGCGCCGGCCGGAGGGGCGGCGGGCCCTGGAGGTCCGCATCGAGGCAGGGGCCCCCGTCATCGTGCAGGGCCGCCACACGCTCATCGCCCGCCTCCTGGGCAACCTCCTCGACAACGCCGACCGGCACGCCGCCCGCACCGTCACCGTGCGCCTCGGCCTCGGCCTCTGTCCCGGCCCCGGCCCCGGCTGCGACGCCGCGAAGCGGGTCGCGGTCCTGCACGTCGAGGACGACGGGCCGGGCATCCACCCGGACGACCGGCAGCGCGTGTTCGAACGCTTCACCCGGCTCGACGACGCCCGTACGCGCGCGACGGGCGGCACGGGCCTCGGCCTTGCCATCGCCCATCACATCGCGACCGTCCACCGCGGGACCCTGCAGATCACCGACAGCCCGCGCGGCGCCCGGTTCACCACCACGCTGCCGGTCGCGGACCCCTGCCCCGCGGAGGGCCCCACGGACTGAGCCGGCTGAGCGAGCCGAAGGGAGAACCGGTGGAACCAGCCGGTGGAACCAGGTGGCGAACCAGGCCCGAACCAGGCGGCGGACCAAGATCTAACTCATGGCGTCAGAACCCCCGACACAGTTGAATATGCGCACACACATCCGACATCGGGGGGTTCATGTTCGACATCGTCATCCTCACGCTGCCCGCACTCATGGCGGCGGGCGGCATCGCCGGCATCGTGTGGGCGGTGGTGCGGATGCGGCGCCTGCGAGCCGCGTGGCACAGCGGCATCGAGGTGCCGGGGCGCTGCCTGCGCCTGTACGCGACGACGGTCACCCGCCGGCAGGGCGCGCACCGGTCGTCCTCGACCACGCTGCACCACGTCTACGAGTTCACCGACGGGGACGGGCGGCACCGGCGGTTCGAGGAGGCGGGCGGGTCGGCGACGGTCATCGAAGGGGACACCGTCGTCGTCCGCTACCCGCAGGGCCGCCCGGACCGGGCCACGGCCCTCCCGCCCGGTGACGCCAGGACACGGGTGGGCATGGGGATCCTCCTGGTGTTCCTGTCCTTGTTCGTGGCCGGGTGCGTGGGCTTCGGGGTCTTCTACCTGAGCGTATTCAAGCCCGCTAAGGAGAAGGTCACGGAGCGGATCGAGGACTCGTGGCCGTCGGCTCCGGCGGCTACTCCGCCGGCCACTCCGCAGGTGACGCCGCCGGCTCCGCCGTCCCCGCCGGACGGCCCGCCGGGCGACCTCCCCACGGGGGTGCCGAGCGGCTTCCCCACGGACTTTCCCACCGGATTCCCCACCGGCTTCCCCTCCGGCCCGCCGAGCGGCTTCCCGGCGGGCCCGCCCTCCGGCGGCCTCAGCCGCTGACGGTCCGGCCGGCGACCTCGGCCAGCACGCGCCCGAACGCCCGCAGCCGCTCCGTCTCCGCGGCCCGCTGCCGCACCAGCCCCAGGGCGGAGCGGGGCAGGCCGGTCACCGGGACGAAGGCGATGTCGCGGCGCCCGTGGTAGTCGGCCGTCGGCCGGCACAGCAGCATCCCGGCGCGCCCGGCGGCGGTGAGGGTGATGCCTTCCTGCAGCGTCGTCACCTCCGGGCCGCGGGGGACCGGGCGCCCGCCGGGCGTGACCGCGGGGGCCTGGGCCGCGCGCCAGTACGTCGGGGCGGGGGCCGCGGGAACCACGAGCGGGCAGTCCGCGAGCTCCTCCGCGCCGAGCTCGGCGCGCCGCGCGAAGGGGTGCCGGACGGACACCGCCAGCGTCTGCTGCTGCCGGGAGAAGACCGGCCCCACGGTCAGGTCCGGCTCGTCCGCGGGCAGCAGCACCACCGCCGCGTCGACTTCGCCCCTGCGAACGGCGCCGAAGGGGTCGCTCAGCGGGATCTCCACGAGCTCCACCACGCACCCCGGCCTGCGCTCCTGGAACGTTCCGACGGCCTCCATCACCCCGCCGTCCGCCGTGCCCTGGAAACCGATCCGCAGGACGCCCTCCACCCCGCGGGCGGCGGCCCGGGCATCGTCGACGACGCCCGCGAGGGCCCCGTAAGCGGGCCGCAGCCCGGCCAGGAACCGCTCGCCGAGCGGCGTGAGGGCCACCCGGCGGCTGGTGCGGTCGAACAGCCGCGCGCCGATGCGGCCTTCGAGGGAGCGCAGGAGCTGGCTGACGCGGCCCTGCGACACGTACAGCCGCTCGCCGGCCCGGCCGAAGTGCAGCTCCTCGGCGAGGACCAGGAAGCACTCGAGCTCCCGCAGGTCCGCACCCACGCCCGCCTCCCTGCGCGCCTCCGCGCCCGTGCCTGCGCCCGTGCCTGCCCCCGTGCCCACGTCCCGCCCTCCGCCGACCGATTAATCCTGCTCATCAAAGGATGAGAACTCCGGCGTTGTTCCCGGCCGCACCGCCGCCGAGGCTGAGGCCCATGGAGCAAGGTGCAGCAGAGCAAGGTGCAGTGAAGCAAGGTGCGGTCGGGGAACGCGCGGGCAAGCGCGAAGCGAAGGCCGAAGCGAAGGCGGAAACGAAGGCGAAGGCGGAGGCGAAGGGCGGCCGGGCCGCGGTGGTCGCGGTGGCCGCCGCGACGTTCTCGGTCGTGACGAGCGAGATGCTCCCCGTGGGGCTGCTCACCCCGATCGGCTCCGGGCTGGGCGTCCCGGCCGGGACGGCCGGTCTGACGATGACCGTGCCCGGGCTGGTCGCGGCGGTCGCCGCGCCCGCGGTGACGGCGGCCGCGGGGCGGCTGGACCGGCGGTGGGTGCTGGTGGGGCTCATGGCCCTGCTGGCCGTGGCCAACCTGCTGTCGGCGCTGGCGACCCACATCGCGGTGCTCGTGGGGCTGAGGGTTTTGGTGGGGGTGTGCATCGGGGGCGTGTGGGCGATAGCGGCGGGGCTGGCGGTACGGCTGGTGCCGGAGCGGTCGGTGGGCCCGGCCACCTCGCTGATCTTCAGCGGCATCGCGGTCGCGTCGGTGCTCGGCGTGCCGGCCGGGACCCTGGCCGGCGGACTGGGCGGCTGGCGGGCGGCGTTCGCGGCCATGGGCGTGGTCTGCCTGGCCGTGACCGCGGCGCTCGCGCTGCTGCTGCCGCCGCTGCCGGCGGAGCGGGCCGTCCGGGCGAGCGAGGTGGCGGGCCTGCTGCGCGTCCCGGGCGTACGGGCGGGCCTGCTGGTCGTCGTACTGATCGTGGCCGGGCACTTCGCCGGCTACACCTTCGTCCGGCCCGTCCTGGAGCGGGCGTCCGGAGCGGGGGCCGGTCTGATCAGCGGGCTGCTGCTGGCGTACGGCGTGGCGGGCGTGGCCGGCAACTTCCTGGCGGGCTCGGCCGCCGCGCGCGACCCGCGCCGCACCCTGCTGGTGATCGCGATCGCGCTGGCCGCCGTGGTCCCGGTGATGTCGGTACCGCTCGGCGGGGCGGTCGCCGCCGGTGCGCTGATCGTGGTGTGGGGGCTGGCGTACGGCGGGGTGTCGGTCTCGACGCAGGGGCTGCTGACGACGGCGGCGCCGGGGTCGCGGGAGGCGGCTTCGGCGCTGTTCGTCTCGGCCTTCAACGCGGCGATCGCGCTGGGGGCCCTGCTGGGCGGCCGGGCCGCGGACGCGGTGTCGCTGCCGGCCGCCCTGTGGCTGGGCGGGCTGCTGGTGGCGGGGGCACTCGTGGTGCTGGTGATGCCGGGGGCCGCCGCCCGCCGGTCGCGCACCGCGGCCGCGGACCTTCCGTGACGAACCCCTCCGCAACGGAGGTCATGACCCGGCGATCGCTGGGTATACGCCGGTCGACAGAGGTGACGTAGCAGGTCAGGCACAGCAGCGACGAGGGAGCCGCCGGATGGTTGTGATCGAAGCCCCGTACGGGGACGCCGCCCGGGCGCGTCACGCGACGGCGGAGTTCCTGGCCCGCCACTGCCCGTGGGCGGATCCCGAGGCCGTCGTCCTGGTCGTCTCGGAGCTGGTCACCAATGCCATACGGCACGCGGGCGGCTGGTGGCGGCTGTGCGTGCGGGCCGTGCAGGGCCGCCTGGTGGTGGAGATCGCCGACGCGAGCCCGCGCCCGCCGCAGCCGCGCCCCCCGGACTTCGGCGGCGGCGGCGGGCTGGGCTGGCACATGGTCGAACGGCTCGCCGGCCTGCTGGAGGTGGACCGGCGGCCGGACGGAAAGACCGTCCGGGCCACGTGGCTGGGACCGGCGGCCCCGGCGACGACCGCGCCCGCCGCGTAGGCGCCTGGGCCCGGCGCAGTCGCCTAGGCCTGCCCGTACCCCGTATCCCGTGCCCCGTAGGGCCGGGAGGCCGGGAGAGGGGCCCCGTCAAGCCGTCAAGCATCAAGCCGTCGAGGCAGGCCGGGGGAGGGGCCCCGCCGAGGTCGAGCCCCTGCCACCCCAGCCACCCGCCCGCACGAGCCCCTGCTTCCCGGGCCCGCCCCGGGCGGCTACTTATGCCCCAGCATCCCCGTCCGCAGCCGCGTCAGGATCCGCGTCAGCAGCCGCGACACGTGCATCTGCGAGATGCCCAGCTCCGCACCGATCTCGGACTGCGTCATCTCCCCGCCGAACCGCATGCGCAGGATCTGCCGGTCGCGTTCGTCGAGCTCGGCGACGAGCGGTTTGAGCGCGTGCAGGTTCTCGACGCCTTCGATGGCGGGGTCGAGTCCGCCCAGCCGGTCGGCGTAGGTCGTGCCGGGCTGATCGGAGCCGTCGTCCACGGGGACGTCGATGGAGCCGGCCGTGTAGCCGTTGCCCGCGACGATGCCCTCGACGACCTCCTCGCGGCTGAGCCCGAGGTGCTCGGCCAGCTCGGCGGGCGTCGGCGAGTGGTCCAGCTCCTGCGAGAGCTCGCCGGTGGCCTTGGCCAGCTCGACCCTCAGCTCCTGCAGCCGCCGCGGCACGTGCACCGACCAGCCGGTGTCGCGGAAGTGCCGCTTGATCTCCCCCACGATGTACGGCACGGCGAAGGTGGTGAACTCCACCTCGCGCGAGAGGTCGAAGCGGTCGATCGCCTTGATCAGGCCGATCGTGCCGACCTGGATGATGTCCTCCATCTGGTCGCCGCGGCTGCGGAACCGGGAGGCGGCGAAGCGGACGAGCGAGAGATTGATCTCGATGAGGGTGTTCCGCGCGTACTGGTACGCGTGCGTGCCCTCCTCCAGCTCCCGCAGGCGTGCGAAGAACAGCCCGGACAGTGCACGGGCGTCGCGAGGCGCCACTGTGGACGCGTCCTCGATGTACGGCAGCCCCCCGACCGCTTCTTCGAGGTGCTGCGGCACAGCCCCCGAATGCCCTGTCGTAACCGTGGATGCCGTGATGGTCACATCGTCCTCCCCAGATCCGTAGGTGACCTCCGAGCGCCTACCCGGCGACCCGTGGCCCATGCATGCCGGTTCACGGAAGGCGCGCACAAGCGGAAGGAGACGGGGGCGGACCGGGGGGAACCGGTCGCACGGGGCGGGCAGCCGGGCGACGCCGGACGGTCACCCGCGCGTTCCCCGCCCGTCACCGACGGGCGTGAACATGCCACTCATGACCGCACCGATACCGGCCCGCCGCACCGCAGTTGCCCTCGCCGTCACCGCCCTGGCCACGGCCGCGACGGCCGCCACCACGACGGACGCGACCGCCGCCCCCGCCGACCGCCCGGCCGCCGCCACGGCGAGCGCCGCCCGGACCTCCGGGCCCGCGGGGCTCAAAGGCGTCGACTACGCCGTCTGGCAGCGCGACGTGCAGGCCGTCATCGACAGGGCCCTGCCCTACGTCAAGGAGCGCACCGCGGATGCGCACGGCCGGAAGCAGGCCATCGTCCTCGACATCGACAACAGCTCCCTGGAGACCGACTTCCACTGGACGTACCCCACGCCGGCCATCTCCCCGGTGCTGGAGCTGACGCGGTACGCCCACGCCCGGGGAGCCGCGGTCTTCTTCGTCACCGCCCGCCCCGGCATCCTCGACTCGCTCACCGAGCACAACCTGCGCGAGGTCGGCTACCCCGTCAGCGGCCTGTACGTACGGCACCTCCCGGACCTCTTCCAGGACGTGGGCACGTACAAGACCGCCAAGCGCGCGGAGATCGAGAAGCAGGGGTACTCGATCATCGCGAACATCGGGAACAACACCACCGACCTCGTGGGCGGCCACGCGGAGCGGACCTTCAAACTGCCGGACTACGACGGCAAGCTGTCGTAGCCGCCGGATCCCTGCGCTTCCCCGTCCCCTCGTCGTACGCCTCAGTGCCGCGCCTTCGCCCTGTCGAGCGCGGCCACGCCCAGCGCGGCCAGCCCGATCTGGATGAGCCACTCGATCCAGTCGACCCCCTTGGTGTCGTCGACGCCCAGCCAGTGGGCGACGGCTGCGCCCAGGAACGCGGCGGCGATGCCGACCACGATCGTCCACAGCACCCCGATGTGCTGGCGTCCCGGCACGACGAGCCGGCCGAGCACGCCGATGATCAGACCGATGACGATGGCACTGAAAATTCCGGAGATTTCCACGGGTCCCCCTTTTGCAGCCTGTTGCCGCCGTTCCGGACCGGTTGCTCTCGATACTTCTGCCCAGCCGCCGGGCGGCGCATGTCCGCCCGTCCGCTCCCCGCACCCTGCCTAGACTGGTCGTGCCGGGCACAGGGACGCGCGGCAGGAACGGGAGAGCGACAGTGGCCGCAGGTGTCGGAAGCTTCGAGGACGTCGAAGAGGACTTCGGCGAAGGCCTCGGCGACCCCTCGGCGGACGTGCTCACCGAGGCCGCCGCGGCCTTCGGGCTGCTCGCCTCGCCCGCCCGGCTCCACCTGGTGTGGGCTCTCGCCCAGGGCGAGAGCGACGTCACGGCCCTCGCCGAGAGGGTGGGCGGCGCGCTCCCCGCGATCAGCCAGCACCTGGCGAAGCTGAAGCTGGCCGGGCTCGTGCGGTCGCGCCGCGAGGGGCGCCGCATGGTCTACCTCGTGGACGACCCGCACGTCGTCGCGATCGTCCGGCTGATGGTCGGCCAGCTCGCCGACCGCGAGGCCGGGGGGACGGGCCGGGCCGGCGGGCGCGGCGCCGCCCGCACCGGACGCCTCCATGGCCTGGGAGCCTGACCGCTCCGCCGCGCGAGGAGGCACCGGCGGTACCGGCACCACCCTGGAGGTCCTGCGCGCGCTGGAGAGCGGGCCCCGCGGGCTGCCCGAGGCCGAGGCCGACGAGCGGCTCGCGCGCCACGGCGAGAACGTCTTCCCCGGGCGCCGCCCCGACCCCTGGCCGCGCCGCTTCGCCCGCAGCCTGCGCGACCCCTTCACCGCCGTCCTGCTCTCCCTCGGCCTGGTCTCGGCGGGCCTCGCCGCCTGGGGCACCGCCTGCGTGATCGCCGTCCTCGTCACGGTCAGCTGTGTGCTGCGCGCGACCGGCGAGCACCGCGCCGACCGCTCGGCGGCCGCCCTGCGCGAGCTGCTGGCCACCACCGCGACCGTCCGCCGCCGCCCCGCGGAGCGGGAGGAACCGGTGACCCGCGAGCTGCCCGTCGAGCAACTCGTGCCGGGCGACGTGGTCCTCCTCGCCCCCGGCGACCTCGTCCCCGCCGACCTGAGACTGCTGCGGACGACCGGCCTGACCGTGCACGAGGCGGCGCTGACCGGGGAGTCCGCGCCCGTCGCCAGGGGTGCGGCCGGAGACCTGTGTTTCCAGGGCAGCAGCGTCGTCTCCGGCAGCGCGACCGGCCTCGTCGTCGCCACCGGCGCGGACACCGTCCTGTCCGGGGCCCTGCCGCAGGACCGCGGCCGCCGGCTCCCCGGCCCCTTCGACCGCTCCGTGAACGGGATCGCCTGGACCCTGGTGCGGTGCATGCTGCTCGTCGCGCCGCTGGTGCTGGTCGCAAGCGCGCTGGTGCGCGGCCGCGGCATGGAGACGCTGCCGTTCGCCGTCGCCGTGGCGGTGGGCCTCACCCCCGAGATGCTGCCGGTCGTCGTCACGACGGCCCTGGCGCGCGGCGCGGCCCTCCTCGCGCGCGGCGGCGAGGTGATCGTCAGGCGGCTGCCCGCGCTGCACGACCTCGGTGCCGTCGACGTCCTGTGCGTCGACAAGACGGGCACGCTCACCCGGGACCGGCCCGTGTTCGCCTGCGCGGTCGACGCGGAGGGCCGCGAGGACCCGGCCGTGCTGCACTGGGCCGCCGTGGCCGCCCTCTGGACCCTGCACCTCGCCGAGCTGCCCGCCCCGGACGCCCTCGACGAGGCGCTCCTCGACGCGGACGAGGAGCGGGGCGGTGGCGCGGACGGCGTCGAGGGCGTGGCGGCGCTGCCCTGCGGCCCCGGGCGCCGCATCGCGTCGGCCCTCGTCCGGGTGGCGGGCGGCGAGCCGGGCACGCTGCCGGACTTCCGCCCCGGCTCCCTGCCGGACCTCCTGCCCGGCTCCCTCCCGGGCAACGTCCGCCCGCTCCGCCCGGCCACGGGCGCCGGCGCCCCCGCGGGCCGGTACGTGCTCGTGGTGAAGGGCGCCGCGGAGGACGTCCTGGAGCGGTGCACGCACGTGAGCGAGGAAGGCCGCGCCCGGGTGATCGGCTCTGCCGACCGTGCAGGGCTCGCCGCCCGGGCGGACGCCCTCGCCGCGAGCGGGCTGCGGGTGCTCGCCGTCGCCCTCGCCGAGCGGCCCGCGAGCGCGAGCCCGTACGCGCCCGAGGACGAGCAGGAGCTCACCCTCGCCGGCTTCGTCGGACTGCAGGACGCCCTCGCGCCCACCGCCGAGGAGGCCCTGGCCGTCCTCGCCGGCCGCGGCGTGACCGTCAAGGTCCTCACCGGCGACCACCCGGGCACGGCCGCCCGGGCCTGCCGGGACCTGGGGCTCGACCCCGGCGAACCCCTCACGGCCGCGCGGATCGACGCGGCCGGCGACGCCGAACTCGCCCGGCTCGCGGCCCGCACCACCGTCTTCGCCCGCTGCGCACCCGAGCACAAGGCCCGTGTCGTCCGCGCCCTGCGCGCCTCCGGCGCCACGACCGGCTTCCTCGGCGACGGCGTCAACGACCTCGCCGCGCTGCGCGCCGCCGACGTGGGCATCTGCCCGCGCGACGGGGTGGCCGTGGCACGCGAGGCGGCCGACGTCGTGCTCGCCTCGAAGGACCTCACCGCCCTCGACCGGGCCGTCGTCGCAGGCCGCCGCAGCACCGGCAACATCGCCGCCTACCTGCGCATCACGCTCTCGTCCAACCTCGGCAACGTCATCGCGATGCTGGCCGCGGGCCTGCTGCTGCCGTTCCTGCCGATGCTGCCCGCGCAGGTGCTCGTGCAGAACCTGTGCTTCGACGCCGCCCAGCTCGCCCTCGCCTTCGACCGGCCCGGGGCCACGGCCCACCTGCGCCCCGTGGTGCTGCGCCCGCGCGCCCTGTTCCGCTTCATGACGGGCTTCGGCCTGCTCAACGCCACCGCCGACCTCGCGACCTTCGGGGTGCTGGCCCTGACCGTGCACCCCGGCGACGGCGCCGGCGGACAGGCCGCCTTCCACGCGGGCTGGTTCACGGAGAACCTGCTGACCCAGGCCCTGGTCATCCTCCTGCTCCGCGCCGGCAGGGACGCGGCCGAGCGCCGGGCCCCGCTGCCGCTCCGCCTGGCAACCGCCGCCCTCGCGGTCACCGGCCTGCTCCTGCCCCTGTCACCCCTGGGCCCCGCCCTGGGCATGACGGCCCTGCCGCCGCTCTACTACGGCCTGATGACCGTCGTCCTGACGCTGTACGGGACGGCGTTGGCGGTGGCGCGCAGGAAGGCCCGTACGCAGCAAAGCCCGTATGCCCGCATGCGAAAGAGCCCGTGACGGCGGGAAAGCCCGTAACGGCCGAAAGGCCCGTAATGGCGGAAAGGCCCGCAAACAGCAGCGCACCCGGTCCGTTCCGGCTTCCCTCACGGGGGCCGGGGACCGGGTGCGGACAGCGCTATGCCGCCTGATCAGGCCTTCTTCGTCTCCCAGAAGATGCGGTCGATCTCGGCGATGTAGTCCAGCGCCTTCTGGCCCGTCTTCGGGTCGTTGGACGCCTTGGCCGCGCTCAGGGCCTTCAGGGTGTCGTTGACCAGCTGGTGCAGCTGGGGGTACTTCTCGAAGTGCGGCGGCTTGAAGTAGTCGCTCCAGAGCACCGAGACGTGGTGCTTGGCGAGCTCCGCGCGCTGCTCCTTGATGATGAGCGCACGGGCGCGGAAGTCCGCGTCCTCGTTCGCCTGGTACTTCTCCTGGACGGCCTTGACCGACTCTGCCTCGATGCGGGCCTGGGCGGGGTCGTAGACACCGCAGGGCAGGTCGCAGTGGGCGCTGACTCGCACCTTGGGTGCGAACAGGCGGGAGAGCATAAGAGCTGTCCTTCCTCGTGATCGTCTTCTCAGGTGCGAGATTACTCGGTGTGGGAAGGCTTTTCTCGGGTGCCCCGGGGGGCTTAGGACAAAAGTCCAGTGTCAGTCTGGGACTGGTGGAGGATTACGGACCGGGAGGTGCCGCGGTGCAGGAGCAGGTGGACGAGCGCGGGCAGGAGCTGGACCGCGAGCGTCGCGGACTGCTGCGGATCGGGCTGGCCGAGGTCTACAACCCGTCGATGGTGCCGACCCTGAACCCCGGGGACCAGCTGGTCGTCCAGTACGGAGCGGTGGTGCGGCCGGGTGACGTGGTGGTGCTGCGCCACCCGTTCCGGCAGGACCTGCTCATCGTCAAGCGGGCCGTGGAGCTGCGCGGGGGCGGCTGGTGGGTGCGCGGGGACAACCCGCTGGTGGAGAACGACAGCCGGGAGTTCGGGGTGGTGCCGCAGGAGCTCGTCGTGGCCCGCGCGCTGGTGCGGCTGCGGCGGCCCCCGCAGGCGGGTCAGCGTTCGGCGGGCGCGCTGCTGTCGTGGCTGGCCTCGGCGCTCAGGCCGGTGAGGTCGCTGCCGGCCGGGGCCTCGGCCGCGCGGCTCTCCAGGCGCTTGCGGGCCCGGTAGGCCGCGACGTTGGCGCGGGTGGCGCAGCGGTCGGAGCAGTAGCGGCGCGAGCGGTTGGTCGAGGTGTCGAGGTAGGCGTTGCGGCACGGCGACGCCTGGCAGATGCCGAGCCGGTCGACGCCGTACTCCGTCAGGTGCACGGCGAGGCCCATGCAGGCGGTGGCGGCGTACGAGGCGCCGGCGTTGGCCGCATGGTCGGCGATGTGCATGTGCCACTTGGGGCGGCCGTCCTCGTCGCGGTACTCGTGCCCGGAGACCTGCGGGCTGACCGGATACTCCATCAGCAGGGCGTTGAGGAGGTCCACGGCGCGCACTTCGTCGCCCTCGGCGGCGGCCTCGAAGACGGCGCGCAGCCGGGCCCGGACGGCCCTCAGCCGGGTCACGTCGCTGTCGCCCGCCCGCCGGGCCCCCTGGGCGCTGGGCCCGAAGAGCTCGCGCACGGCTTCGACGGAGGTCAGCGTGTCCGTGCCGCGGCCGGGCTCCTCGCTGTTGACCAGCCGCACAGCGAAGTCCGAGTAATAGGCCAGTTCCACTTGTGGTCCTTACGCAGGGCGGTCTAGGGTCGGCTCACCGACTTGTAATGGTCGGTGTACGACCGAGGGTATTACACGGTATGACCCGTTGGAGGAACCTCATGACCGAGGCCGTCGTCGGTACGGACTGGAACGCCTGGCAGGACAGCTGGGACCGGCAGCAGGAGTGGTACCTGCCCGACCGCGAGGAGCGGTTCCGGGTGATGCTCGACATGGTCGAGGCCCTCGTGGGCCCCGCGCCCCGCGTGCTCGACCTCGCCTGCGGCACCGGCACCATCACCGCCCGCCTGCTGGACCGCTTCCCCGGGGCCGTCTCCACCGGCGTCGACCTGGACCCGGCCCTGCTGACCATCGCCCGCGGCACCTTCGCCGGCGACGACCGCGTCCACTTCGTCACCGCGGACCTCAAGGACCCGGACTGGACCGCGCAGCTCCCCCACGAGCACTACGACGCCGTCCTCACCGCCACCGCCCTCCACTGGCTGCACTCGGACCCCTTGCGCACCCTCTACGGGCAGCTCGCCGGGGTCGTCCGCGAAGGCGGCGTCCTCCTCAACGCCGACCACATGCCGGACACCGGCACGCCCCGCATCAACGAGGCCGAACGCGCGCTGCGCCACGCGCGCATGGACCGCGCCAAGGCGGAGGGCGCCCTCGACTGGCGCGCGTGGTGGGAGCTCGCCGCCGCCGACCCGGTGCTCGCCGGGCCGACCGCCGAGCGCTTCGAGATCTACGGGGAGCACGCCGACGGCGACACCCCCTCCGCCGAGTGGCACGCGCGCACCCTGCGCGAGGCGGGCTTCGCCGAGGCCCGGACGGTCTGGAAGTCGCCGTCGGACGCGATGGTGCTCGCGCTCAAGTGACAAGCAGCAGGGGTTCGCTACAGCACCTTCGACAGGAACGCCTTCGTCCGGTCGTGCTGCGGGTTGGTGAGCACGTCGCGCGGGTTGCCCGACTCGACCACCACGCCCTGGTCCATGAAGACCACCGAGTCGCCGACCTCGCGGGCGAAGCCCATCTCGTGGGTCACCACGATCATGGTCATGCCGTCCTCGGCCAGGCCCCGCATGACGTCGAGGACGTCACCGACGAGCTCCGGGTCGAGCGCCGAGGTGGGCTCGTCGAAGAGCATCAGCTTCGGCTCCATCGCCAGCGCCCGCGCGATCGCGACGCGCTGCTGCTGGCCGCCGGAGAGCTGCGAGGGGTAGTTCTCGGCCTTGTCGCCGAGGCCGACCCGGTCGAGCAGCTTCTTCGCCCGCTCCCGGGCGACGGCCTTCGTCTCGCCCTTGACCTGGACCGGCGCCTCCATGACGTTCGCGAGCGCCGTCATGTGCGGGAAGAGGTTGAAGCGCTGGAACACCATGCCGATGTCCCGGCGGTTCTTGGCGACCTCGCTGTCCTTCAGCTCGTAGAGCTTGTCGCCCTGCTGGCGGTAGCCCACCAGGCGGCCGTCGACGTACAGCTTGCCCGCGTTCACCTGCTCCAGGTGGTTGATGCACCGCAGGAAGGTGGACTTGCCGGAGCCGGAGGGGCCGATGAGGCAGAACACCTCGCGCGGGGCGACCTCGAGGTCGATTCCCTTGAGGACCTGCACGGCGCCGTAGGACTTGTGGACGCCCTCGGCCTTCACCATCGCGTTCATGCGCTGACGCCTCCCTTGGGACGGTTGCTGAAGGAGGACAGGTTGGCCTTGACCTTCTGCCACGGGGTGAGCGGCAGGGTCCGCAGGGAACCGCGGGCGTAACGCCGCTCCAGGTAGAACTGGCCGACGCTGAAGATGCTGGTGAGGATCAGGTACCAGGTGGCCGCGAGGAAGAGCATCTCCACCGGGGCGCCGGTGGTCTGCCCGATGTCGGACGTGGAGCGCAGTAGCTCCAGATACTGGGCCGCCGCCGCTGCCAGCGACGAGGTCTTGAGCATGTTGATGAACTCGTTGCCGGTCGGCGGCACGATGACCCGCATCGCCTGCGGCAGCACGATCCGGCGCAGCGTCCGGGCCTGGCTCATGCCGAGCGCGTGCGCGGCCTCGGTCTGGCCCTCGTCGACCGACTTGATGCCGGCCCGCACGATCTCGGACATGTAGGCGGCCTCGTTGAGCCCCAGGCCCAGCAGCGCCGCCATGAACGGCGTCATGAAGTCGCTCATCTCGTCCCGGTAGATGGGGCCGAGGTTGATGTACGGGAAGATCAGCGCGAGGTTGAACCACAGCAGCAGCTGGACGTAGACCGGGGTGCCCCGGAAGAACCAGATGTAGGCCCAGGAGACCGAGGACGTCACCGGGTTCTTCGACAGCCGCATCACCGCGAGCAGGATGCCGCCCACGAGGCCCAGCAGCATGGCGAGCACCGAGATCAGGACCGTCTTGCCGAGGCCCTCGACGACCGTCGAGTCGAAGAGGTAGTCCGGGATGGTGCTGTAGTGGATCTTCGCCGAGGCGAACGCGTTGACCAGCAGCCCGAGGAGGGCGAGGACGACGACGCCGGAGATCCACCGGCCGTAGTGCCGGACGGGGATGGCCTTGACCGCCTCGGGGGCGGTCGAGGCCTTCTTGGCGGCGGCCTCGCCCTTGGCCGGGCCGGCCGGCTTGTTGCCGCCGCAGGTCTCGCAGGCCTCGCCGGACTTGCCCGGCTCACCGGACTTGGCGAGCTTGCCGGGCTTGGCGAGCTTGTCGGACTTGTCCGCGCCTGCGGGCTTGTCGGCGGCGTCAGCCTTTTCGGCGTCGGCGTCCTTGCCGGCCTTGTCGGCGTCCGAGGACTTGCCGGTCTTGCCGGCGTCGGCCGGCTTGTCCGCATCCGAGGCCTCGGCGGGCTTGTCCGCGTCGGCAGGCTCGGCCGGCTCGGAGGCCTTGTCCGCGTCCGCGGCCTTCGCGGCGTCGGCGGCCTCGGCCGCCTTCGCCGCCTTCGCGGCCTCGGCCGCCTCGGTGGGTTCCTTCCCGTCGGGCTTGTCGGGCGACGGGGAGTCAGGGGAAGAAGTCACGGGGAGTGCCTTTCAGCAGATCCGTACGAGGGTGAGGGGGACGGGGGAAGCCGCGGCGGGACGCGCACGCGCCCGCGCGGCGGCGACTCGTCAGGAACCGCCGTTGATCTTGGCTTCCTTGACCGCGCCCGCGTCGACGCCCCAGGTCTTGATGACCTTCTCGTACGCACCGTTCTTGATGATCGCTTCGAGCGCCGCCTTCAGGGCGTCCCGCAGCTGGGTGTTCTCCTTCGCGACGGCGATGCCGTACGGCGCGGCCTCGACCTGGTCGCCGACCGTCTCGAAGTCGTTGCCGCCGCCCGAGGTCTTGACCGCGTACGCCGCGACCGGGAAGTCGCTGGAGACGGCGTCCACGCCGCCGGCCTTGAGCCGGGTCTGGGCCTCGAGGTCGGTGTCGAAGGCCTCGATGGAGATGGAGTCCTTCTCGTCCTTCTCGCACTTCTCGGACTGGGACTTGGCCAGGTCGTGCGAGACCGTGCCGCGCTGGACCGCGATCTTCTTGCCGCAGAGGTCGTCCCAGCCCTTGATGTCCTTGGTGTCGCCCTTCTTGGTGTAGAGCGAGACGCCGGCGTTGAAATAGTCGACGAAGTCGACGCCCTCGCCGACCTTCTTCTTGGTCTTGGGGTCCACGCCCTCCTGGCGGTCCTTGGTGTCGGTCATCGCGGACATCGCGATGTCGTACCGCTTGGACCGCAGGCCGGTCAGCAGCGCGTCGAACGTGCCGTTGTTGAACTCGACCTTCACGCCGAGTTCCTTGCCGAGGGCGGCGGCGATGTCGGGGTCGATGCCGACGACCTTGCCGTCCTTCTTGAATTCCACCGGCGGGTAGGCGATGTCCGATCCGACCTTGATGACGCCGGAGTCCTGGATCTTCTTCGGCAGCTTGTCGAAGAGGGGGGCCTTGGAACCCTGGGCGCTCTGGCCGGCTCCGTTGCCGGTCTTGTCCCGCTGGTCGCCGCATCCGGTGAGCAGCAGGGCGCCGGCGACCGCGATCGCGCCGGCGGCGGCCAAACGACTCCTGGCGGCAGCCGTGCGAGGGGTGGTGCTTGCGGTCATTGCTGGTTCCTCCTGCGGGTGAGGGGGTGGCCCAAGGAGCCGACTGTTGGACAGACACAGAACAAACACAGGAAAACGCTGATGACGCACGAGGCGCGGAGCACACACCCTTGGATGTCGCGACCTCGTGTGATTGGGGCATCTTGCCATCCGGACTACAGCATTCGGGGGCCTCGCTATGTCAAAATCGGATAACGGGCGATCCCCGTGCCGCATCAGGCCGGTACCAGGTCGGTCCGGAGTAACGGACTCAAGGGTTCCGCTTCTATGAGCCGCCGGGCGAGACGTATGTCACGCGCGCTCTGTCTCACTCCGTGGACTTATGCCCCCAGTTGACACCGTTCCGACCCGCGAACAGGGGCTGTTCCCGGCCGCGCCGCGACAAGTCAGCGGGAACTCACTCGTAGGCCGTAGCGCTCATTTGATAGAAAGGCCAGCCACACCCCGCATCAGGGGGAAGGGCGCGTGTGCGGCGCGCCCGGCATACGTCTCCGTAACGCGCGGCACCACCCCCCGCGCGCAGGTCATCTCGGTGGCCGGACACGGACGTGAAGCCCGACCCGCCCCGCAACCCAGGGCGGATACCCTCGACGGACATTCGACAAAGGGGTCAAATAAAGTGGCAGCGGAGATCGTGAATCCTCGCAGCGACAGCGGTCCGGACGATACTCGCGACGAGTTCTTCGATCCGGCGTTCGCGCTGCACCGGGGCGGCAAGATGGCCGTCCAGGCGACCGTGCCCGTGCGCGACCGGGACGATCTGTCCCTCGCCTACACGCCCGGCGTGGCCAAGGTGTGCAGCGCCATCGCGGAGCAGCCGGAGCTCGTCCACGACTACACCTGGAAGTCCCAGGTCGTCGCCGTGGTCACGGACGGCAGCGCGGTGCTCGGGCTCGGTGACATCGGCCCGGAGGCCTCCTTGCCCGTGATGGAGGGCAAGGCGATCCTCTTCAAGCAGTTCGGCGGCGTCGACGCCGTCCCCATCGCCCTCGACTGCCGCGGCGTCGACGAGATCGTCGAGACCGTCGCGCGCCTCGCGCCCTCCTTCGGCGGCATCAACCTGGAGGACATCTCCGCGCCGCGCTGCTTCGAGGTCGAGCGCAAGCTCCAGGAGCGGCTGGACATCCCCGTCTTCCACGACGACCAGCACGGCACCGCCGTCGTCACCCTCGCCGCCCTGCGCAACGCGGCCAAGCTCACCGGGCGGACGCTCGGCGAGCTGCGCGCCGTGATCTCCGGCGCGGGCGCGGCCGGCGTCGCGATCGCCAAGATCCTGGTGGAAGCGGGCATCGGCGACGTGGCCGTGTGCGACCGCAAGGGCATCGTCTCGGGCGACCGGGAGGACCTCACCGAGGTCAAGCGCGACCTCGCCGGCTTCACCAACAAGGCCGGGCTCACGGGCCCCCTGGCCGTGGCCCTGGACGGCGCGGACGTCTTCATCGGCGTCTCCGGCGGCACGGTCCCGGAGGAGGCCGTGGCCACGATGGCGAAGGACGCCCTGATCTTCGCGATGGCCAACCCCACCCCGGAGATCCACCCGGACGTCGCCCACAAGTACGCGGCCGTCGTCGCCACCGGCCGCAGCGACTACCCGAACCAGATCAACAACGTCCTGGCCTTCCCGGGCATCTTCGCGGGCGCCCTGCAGGTGCGGGCCTCCCGCATCACGGAGGGCATGAAGCTCGCCGCCGCGGAGGCCCTCGCGGCCGTCGTCGCGGACGAGCTGAGCGCCGAGTGCGTCATCCCGTCGCCGTTCGACGAGCGGGTCGCCCCGGCCGTGACGGCCGCCGTCGCGGCCGCCGCCCGCGCGGAGGGCGTGGCCCGGCGCTGACGCCGGCGCCCGACGGCGTACGCCTACGAGAGCCGTACGCCGCACGCCTACGAGAGCCGTACACCGTGCGCCTACGAGAGCCGCACGCCGTACGCCCACGGGACCGGGCCGCACCTCCTGCCGGGGGTGCGGCCCGGTCGCCGTTTCAGCCGAGCCGCCGGACGAACACGTCGCCCGTGCCGTTGGTGTCGCCGGGGACCAGGTTGCGCCCCCAGCTGTTGAAGACGGCGGTCCGGCCGAGCAGGTCGGTCCTGACCTCCCCCGCGTTCCCGTCGTCCTGGGTGCCGTCGGCGGCGACGTTGAGCCGCTCCACGGCGCCGGTCCGCAGGTTCCGTACGAACACGTCCTGCCGGTCGTTGGTGTCGCCGGGCACGAGGTTTCCGGCGTCGGAGGCGAAGAACACCCGCTCGTTGCCGGCACTCATCGCGGCGCCCCCGTAGGAGGCGCCGTCGGCCTGGGAGCCGTCGGCGGCCAGGCTCAGGCGCCGGGTGGTCCCGGTCCGCAGGTCCTTGGCGTAGACGTCCTGGGCGCCGTTGGTGTCGTCCGCCACGACCTGCTCGGGGCTGGAGAAGAGGGCGTAGCGGCCGTCGGGGCTGAGCCCGGTGCCGCCGGTGACCAGCGCCTGCAGGCCGTCGTGCGTCTCGGCCGCGCGCTCGGTGCGCCCGGCGCGCAGCTCGTGCACGTAGAAGCCGTGGAGGCCGGGACGCGCGAGCTCCCCGGCGGACCTCCGCGGCCCGGGCTGCCCCGCCGTCTCCGGGGCCAGGTTCCGGGCCGCCGTCCGGAAGCCGATCCGGCTGCCGTCCGCGCTGATCACCGGGTGGCCGGACATGCCGTCGGCCTCGGTGCCGTCGCTCGCGACGCTGACCCGCTGCGTGGTGCCGCGCAGGCGGTCGAGGACGAAGACGTCCTCCCGCTGGTTGGTGTCGCCGGGCACGAGGTCGTCGCGGCCGGAGACGAAGGCGACGTAGCGGCCGGTGGTGCTGATGGCGGCCGAGTGGTTCGAGCCGCTGCCTCCGGTGCGGTTCGCGACGAGCACCTCGGTCCGCCCGGTCCGGCGGTCGCGGACGAAGACGTCGGAGCCGGCGGGGTTGCTGCCGGGGGCGAGGTCGGCCCCCGAGTCGAAGACGACGTACCGCCCGTCGCCGCTGATCGACGGCGACGAGGACCAGGAGTCGGCCGGGGTGCCGTCGCTCGCGGCGCTGATCAGCTCGGTCCGCCCGGTCCGCAGGTCCCGCACGAAGACGTGCCCGGTGGGACCGGCGCCGGGCGCGAGCGTGCCGGCCCGGGACAGGAAGACCACGGTGCGGCCGTCGGCGCTGAGCGAGGCGCCGTGGGACTCCGCGTCGGCCTGGGTGCCGTCGCTCGCGACGCTCACCCGCTCGATGCGCGGGGCGGGGCGCGGGGCCGCCGCGGAGGCGGCTCCGGCTGCGGGCAGGAGGGCTGCGCAGGTTCCTGCGACGGCCGCGGCGACGACGGCCCGTCTGAGATGACGCATGATCGTCTGAACCCCCTCGGTGACGGCCCGCGCCGGGCGCGGCACGGGCAACCGAAGCCAACCCCCGGGCCTCACGCCCGGTCAATGAGGAGGCGCAGTCTCCGCCGCGGATACGGCCGTTGCGACAGGAAGGACTGGACGGGACGCACGGCGCGGCGCGCGTCACACCGCGGCGTGGTTTCGCCCGGCAGGCGGCGGGGCTAGGTTCGGATCATGTTCGCCGCCTACGCCGCACGCATCGACCGTGACCAGCCGCTCACCGGGCTCGAGTTGGGGCAGCGCCCCGAGCCGGAGGCGCCTCCCGGGTGGACGGTCGTCCACGTCAAGGCCGCCTCCCTCAACCACCACGACCTGTGGTCGCTGCGCGGGGTGGGCCTCGGCGAGGAGGCGCTGCCGATGATCCTCGGCTGCGACGCCGCCGGGGTCGACGAGTACGGCAACGACGTCGTCGTCCACTCCGTCATCGGCCAGACCGGCCACGGCGTGGGCCCGACGGAGCCGCGCTCCATCCTCACCGAGCGCTACCAGGGCACCTTCGCCGAGCGCGTCGCCGTCCCCGCGTGGAACGTGCTGCCCAAGCCCAAGGAGCTCAGCTACGAGGAGGCCGCCTGCCTGCCGACCGCGTGGCTGACCGCGTACCGCATGCTGTTCACCAACGCGGACGTGCGCCCCGGGCAGAGCGTCCTGGTGCAGGGCGCGGGCGGCGGCGTGGCCACCGCCGCGATCGTCCTCGGCGCCGCGGCCGGCCTGCGCGTCTTCGCGACCAGCCGCGACGCGGCCAAGCGCGAGCGCGCCGTGGAGCTGGGCGCCGAGGGCGCCTACGAGCCGGGGGCGCGGTTGCCGCACCGGGTGGACGCCGTCATCGAGACGGTCGGCGCCGCCACCTGGTCGCACTCGGTCAAGTCCCTCAAGCCCGGCGGCACCCTGGTGATCTCCGGCGCGACCAGCGGGCCGAACCCGCCGGCCGCCGAGCTCAACCGCATCTTCTTCCTGGAGCTGAAGGTCGTCGGCTCGACCATGGGCTCCAAGGAGGAGCTGGCGGACCTGCTGAGCTTCTGCGCGGCGCACGGCGTACGGCCCGTCATCGACTCGGTCCTGCCGCTGGACCGGGCCCGCGAGGGGTTCGAGAAGATGGCCGGTGGCGACCTGTTCGGCAAGGTCGTCCTGACGGTATGAACGGCGGATGCCGAAGAGACGCTTGCGCACGGCGGCGTTCCTCGCCGCGGCCACGGCCCTGCTCCTCCTGACGCCCGGCACTCCCGCGGCGGCCCGCCCGGGCCCGGTCCCGGCCCCGGCCCCGGGCACACCCGGCCGGGGCATCCCGCCGCTGACCGACGAGCAGGGCCGGGCCCTGACCCTGCGCGGCTGGAACCTCGCGGACAAGGAGCACCGCGGCGACGAGGCCCTCGCGGACATCACGGAGCGCTCCCTGCGCGACATGGCCGCGCAGGGCTTCAACCTCGCCCGCCTCGCGGTCTTCTGGGACGAGCTGGAGCCGCGGCCCGGCCACTACAGCACGGCCTACCTCCGCAAGATCGAACGCGTGCTGGACTGGGCGCACAAGTACCGCGTCCGCGTCGTCGTCGACGCCCACCAGGACGTCTACGGGCCCGCCTTCGGCAGCCACCGCGGCATCCCCGCCTGGGCCACCCGCACCGACGGCCTGCCCTACCGGCCCCACCCCGACGACTGGTTCGCCGAGTACTTCGAACCGGCCGTCCAGGCCGCCTTCGAACACCTCTACCAGGACGAGGACCTGCGCCGCGCCCAGGCCCGCATGTGGCAGGTCCTTGCGGGGCGGCTCGCGGGCCACCCCGCCGTGTTCGGCTACGACCTGATCAACGAGCCGATGGGCCGGATGCGCCCCGGCGAGAGCATCCCCGACGCGGCCCGCCGCATCGAGTCCACGCAGATCACCCCCATGTACCGGCGCATCGCCGAGGCGATCCGGCGCGTCGACCGCCGCCACTGGCTGTTCGTCGAGCCCACCCCCGCCGCCGGCGAGGGCGTCCCCACCGGCCTCGGCCGCATCCACGACCCCAAGGTCGTCTACGCCCCGCACTTCTACAACGCCGCCATGGAGGCCGGGCGCGACTACGACCCGGCGTCGGGCTGGCTGAACGCCTACGAGGCCGCCGTCGTCCACTACCCGCGCGCCATGGGCATCCCCGTCTTCATCGGTGAGTGGGGCCCGCTCGACAGCTCCCTGCCGCACATGGGCCGCTTCTACGAGGACGCCCTCACCTCCATGTCCCGCTACGCGACCGGCTGGGCGAGCTGGCAGTGGTGCTACGGCGGCGGCTACTGCGCCCTGGACGCCCACGGCCGCTTCCAGCCCAACAAGTCCCGCACGGCGGAGCCGTACGCGGCCGCCGTGGCGGGCACGGTGCGGTCCGCGTTCTACGACGCGGCGGCGGGCGTCTACCGCCTGAGGTACGCCCCGAGGCGGCACGGCACCACGGAGTTGATCCTGCCGCCGGCGCCGCGCGGCCGGCACGTCGAGGTGACGGGCCCGGCCCGGGCGGACACCGCGCGGGTTCCGGCGGCGGAGCGGGCTACGGTGCGGGTGACGGCGGGCGCCGGAGGCGGTGAGGTCGCGGTGACGGTGACGGCGGACTGACGCAGGCGCCGCGCGCCGGGCCCGTCCCGGCCGGGGGACGTAAGAGGACGGCCAGCCACCACGCCGTGGACCCCGTCGGCATCTCAGCCCCCCGGCCGCAGCAGGGCCGTGATGCGGGCTGCGGCGGCGGCCAAGTGGTGGCGGGACTCGTCCAGTTGGGTCTGTGTCACGCCGTGGTCGCGGGCCGCGTCGCGGATGTCGTCGCGGAAGCGGTCCAGGAGGCGGTCCAGGTCGCGGGCAGGGTCTGCGGAGGGGGCGTCGCCGGGCTCGGCCCACTCGGGGGCGGGGCCCGCGGGTGGCTCGGGGCGCCGGGTGCCGGTCGTACCGGCCGTGCTGGCCGTGTCCTTCGTGCCCGCTGCGCCCGTCGTGCCCTCCGCCCCGCCCGGCCCCGCCGTGCCCGCCGCGCCCGTCGTGCGCGCCGCAAAGGCGCCGAACTCCTTCGCCAGGGCGCTGACGCCCTCCGCGACACCCGTCGGCCAGTCGCCGCGGCGCAGGTGTTCCTCCACCTGTTCCTGGACGTGCCGGGTGGCGCGCCGGACCTCCTCGTGGGCCCACTGCTGGGCCTCCCAGGCCTGGTGGCGGGCCTGCCGGGCGTCCTGGCGGGCGCGCCGGCTCTCCTCCTTGGCCCGGCGGGCCTGTTCCTTCCACTGCTCCTTCGCCCGGCGGAAGTCCTCCTTCGCGCTGTCGAAGGAGGGCGAGTCCGCGGCTGCCCGGTTCTGCCGGGCTGCTTCGCGCACCTGGCGCCGCAGGTCGCCCGCCGCGCCCCGGACGTCCTCGCGGATGTCGGCCGCGAGCGCGGCGACGGACTCGCGGATCTCCAGTTCCAGCTCGGCCAGTTCGCCCTGCCGGCCGGCGAGTTCGGCGCGGCCGGCGGCGGTGATGGCGTAGACCTTGCGGCCGCCCTCGGTGGTGTGGGCGATCAGGCCCTCGGTCTCCAGCTTGGCCAGGCGCGGGTAGACGGTGCCGGCGGAGGGTGCGTACAGGCCCTGGAAGCGCTCCTCCAGCAGCCGGATGATCTCGTAGCCGTGGCGGGGCGCCTCGTCGAGCAGCTTGAGCAGGTAGAGGCGCAGGCGGCCGTGGGCGAAGACGGGGGGCATCAGAGGACCTTTCCCTGGGCGGGGGCCTCGGCGGCGGCGCCGGCCCAGTCGTCGGCGTCCGGTCCGCGCAGCAGGGCGACGGCGCCGGAGACAGTGGTGATCTTGATTCGGCCGCGGCCGTTGCCGAGCCGGCCGGAGATGTCCCGGGCGCCGAACCGGTCCCGGACCTGCAGCTCGCCGAAGGCGCAGGAGACCGGGCCGACCGTGGTGCCCGCCGTCACCGTCGCGTCCGCCGTGTCGGGCAGCCGGACGGCGACCTCGCCGGAGACGGAGGTGACCGCCAGGTCGGTGCCCGGCGCGGCCGGCGACAGGTCGATCACCACGTTGCCGTTGACCGAGTCGGCCTTGACCGGGCCTCCCGTGCACTCGACGAGCGTGACGTCGCCGGAGACGGTGTTGCAGCGGACGCCGCCGCCGAGGCGCTGGGCCTCCACGCGGCCCGAGACCGTCTCGGTGCGGACGTCTCCGGTGAGGCCGACGAGCGTGGTGTCGCCGGAGACGCCCTGGACCTTCGTGCTGCCCGCGATCCCGGAGACCACGGTGCCCGCCCCGACGACGGCGACCGCGACGCCGGCCGCCGCGGGCACGGTGAGCGTCACGTCCGCCGAGCGGCCCCAGTCCCCGCGGGAGAGCCAGCCGCGGAGGGACTGGAAGGTCTTCGGGGGCCACATGTCCTCGTACGCGAGGGTCAGCGTGCCGTCCCGGTGGGTGACCTTCAGCGGCGGGCCGTCGACGGCCGTCAGCTCCAGGCGGGCCGGGCCGGCGCCCTCCGTGCCGACGACGTTGACCGTGCCGTTCACCAGGCGCACGTCCAGCGAGACGACCGGCTCCTCGAAGGTGATGTTCCGTGGTGCGGACAGTGACCACTCGGATTCGACGGGCATGCCGGGCCCCCTTCTGCGTCAGGACGACGGAACAAGACGCAACCTATCGCGTCTTCCGTGAAACACGATATATCGCGGTCCGGCGAAGTCAAGGACCCCCGGTTGGCATAGCGTGGTCGCATGTCCGCTACTGATCACAGCCGCGCGGCGGGGGTCCTGCTGCTCTGCCGGGCCGAGCCCGGCCGCGTCCGGCCCTCCGCCCAGCTCCTGAACGAACCGCTCCTCCTGGTCCCGGCCGGGGAGGGCTGGAGCGCGCTGATCCCCGGCAAGGACTCCTGGCGCACCGAGGGCACCGACCTCGCCACCGCCGCCGCCGGCTGGGCGCACGCCCTGGCCGTCGCCGAGCAGTGGCCCGTCGTGGGCCTGTGGTGGGATACCCGCGGGGCGGGATTCGTGGTCGCCTCGGGCTTCCGGCGGACCGTGGGGTACGCGTGGCTCGCCGACGGCACCCCGCTCGGCGAAGAGGCGGCCATGACCGCGCTGCGGGCCCGCACCGGCCTCGACCCGGTGCTCGACGGGGCCGCGCTCGACGGGCTCGCCCGGCCGGACGCGGACGCCGACGCCGCGTCCCGGGTC
>NZ_JBAMDC010000609.1:0-2649 GCF_036961605.1 Streptomyces sp. KLMMK | reverse complement strand
GGCGCGCTGGCGGCCGTGCGGCCGCGACGACCTGGAGAACCTGGCCCAGCAGGCCGGGCTCCGGCCGGACGGCTCAGGGCGTGTGGCGTGCCCCTACGGCTATGCCGACATGGGCAGCGCGGTGCGCGGCATGCTTTCCACCGGCGCCTTCGACGCGGCCGTCCGCGCCACCGACGAGGAGCAGGTCGTCAAGGAGCTCTCCGAGGCGCTCCACCCCTATCTGCGCCGTGACGGCACGGTGTGGATGCCCAATGTCTTCCGCTATCTGATAGCCCGCGCCTAGCGCAGCGCGCATGCGACAGCCCCCCGCGGCCTGCTCGGCCGCGTGGGGCTGTGACGTACTGCGGGGCGGGCGCCGCACGGGGGGGGCGCCGCACGGGGCTCCGCACGAGGCCGTCCGGGACCGTTGGGTCAGCCCATGAACTTCTTGAACTCGTCCGGCAGTTCGAAGTCCTTCGCGTCCTGGCCCGCAGGCAGGCCCAGGGCGCCGCCCGCCTCGCGGCGCGCGGCCGCGGCCTGCTCCTCGGCCTTGCGCTTCATCGGGTTGCCGCTCTGGCGCTTGCCCTTGGCCTGCTTCTGCTGCTTCTTCTTGCGGCCGGCGCCGCCGCCCATGCCTGGCAGACCCGGCATGCCCGGCATGCCGCCGCCCTGCGCCATGCGCGACATCATCTTGCGGGCGTCGAAGAACCGCTCGACCAGGTTCTTGACGGCGCTGACGTCCACGCCCGAACCCTTGGCGATGCGGGCCCGGCGCGAGCCGTTGATGATCGTCGGGTCCTGGCGCTCGGCCGGGGTCATCGACTTGATGATCGCGGCGGTGCGGTCGACGTCGCGCTCGTCCAGGTTGTTGATCTGGTCCTTGATCTGCCCCATGCCCGGCAGCATGCCCAGGAGCTTGCTGATGGAGCCCATCTTGCGGACCTGCTCCATCTGCGACAGGAAGTCGTCGAGCGTGAACTCCTTGGGGCCCTTCGCCAGCTTGGCCGCCATCTTCTCGGCCTCGTCCTGGCTGAAGGTCTGCTCGGCCTTCTCGATCAGGCTGAGCATGTCGCCCATGCCCAGGATGCGGGACGCCATGCGGTCCGGGTGGAACGCGTCGAAGTCGTCCAGCTTCTCGCCGTTGGAGGCGAACATGATCTGCTTGCCGGTCACGTGCGCGACCGACAGGGCGGCACCGCCGCGGGCGTCGCCGTCGAGCTTGGAGAGCACCACGCCGTCGAAGCCGACGCCGTCGCGGAAGGCCTCGGCGGTGTTGACCGCGTCCTGACCGATCATGGCGTCGACGACGAAGAGGGTCTCGTCCGGCGAGACCGCATCGCGGATGTCGGCGGCCTGCTGCATCATCTCGGCGTCGATGCCGAGGCGGCCGGCGGTGTCGACGATGACGATGTCGTACTGCTTGGTGCGGGCGAACTCGATCGAGTCCTTGGCGACCTGGACGGGGTCGCCCACGCCGTTGCCCGGCTGCGGCGCGTACACGCCCACGCCGGCGCGCTCGGCGACGACGCTGAGCTGGTTCACGGCGTTGGGGCGCTGGAGGTCGCAGGCGACGAGCAGCGGGCTGTGGCCCTGGGCCTTCAGCCAGCGGCCGAGCTTGCCGGCGAGCGTCGTCTTACCGGCACCCTGGAGACCGGCGAGCATGATGACGGTCGGCGCGGTCTTGGCAAAGCGCAGGCGCCGGGTCTCGCCGCCGAGGATGCCGATGAGCTCCTCATTGACGATCTTGATGACCTGCTGGGCGGGGTTGAGGGCCTGCGAGACCTCGGCACCGAGCGCCCGCTCCTTGACCTGCTTGATGAACGAACGGACGACGGGCAGGGCCACGTCCGCCTCGAGCAGGGCGATACGGATCTCGCGCGCGGTGGCGTCGATGTCCGCCTCTGAGAGGCGGCCCTTGCCCCGGAGGTTCTTGAAAGTCGCTGCGAGGCGGTCGGAGAGGGTATCGAACACGGTGGTCGCGGATCCTTCTTGTTGAGTGTCAAGTCGGCGGCTGACCCCCAAGGGTATCCGCACCCTCCCGGTCCGGTCAGCCGCCCAGCGCCTCCTCCATCCCGCGGGCGACCGCGGAGGCCGCACGGGGCGTGAGCGCGGCCCCGTCCGGGGCGGTGACGTAGAACGCATCCACCGCACTCGCCCCGAGCGTGCTCACGCGGGCGCTGCGCACCCACACCCCCGCCTCGTCCAGGGCCCGCCCGATGCGGTGCAGGAGGCCGGGCTCGTCCTGGGCGCGCACCTCCAGGACCGTGGCCCCGTGCGAGGCGGCCGCGGCGACGGTCACGCTCGGCGGAGCGTGCACCACGCCTCGCCGGCGCCTGCTGTACGCGGCCTCGCGCTCGGCCAGGCGGCCAGGGACGTTGAGGGAGCCGTCCAGGGCGCGCACGAGGTCGTTGCGCAGGCGGGCGGCCTCGGGCGGGGCTCCGTACTCGGCCGCCACCCGCCAGCTCAGCAGCAGCGCCCCGTCCACGGCGCACAGGTCGGCGGTCCGCACCGTCAGCCGGTGCAGCGCGAGGACGCCGGCGGCCGCGGGCAGCACGCCGGGCTGGTCGGGGACGGCGATCCGCAGCTCCATGCCGACGGGGGCCGGGGCGCCGTCCTCTGACGGCGCCGTGCCCTCCGGGCGGGGCTCCAGGGTCAGCGCCGGTCCGCCCG
>NZ_JBAMDC010000608.1:0-2682 GCF_036961605.1 Streptomyces sp. KLMMK | reverse complement strand
GGAGGCTGTTCGCTGCCGCAGTAGCGGCACTTGAGCGCCGCCGCGGGAAGGTCCTCCGACAGGCAGGCCGGGCAGGTCCTGAGCGGGCCCGGCTCCGCGAAGACCACGACCCCGCGCCGCGCCTGCACGTGCTTGTACGGGACGACGATGAAGAAGTACACCACGGCCATGAAGACGAGGAAGTAGACGGCCGCGGAGAGGAACGAGCCGAGGTCCAGGTACGTGTTCTTGTTGCCCGCCCGGCCGAGCTGCCAGCCCAGCCCCATCGAGTGCCCGCCCTGGGCCCGGGCGATGATCGGGTTGATGATGAAGTCGGTGAACGCCTTGATGAGCGTGCTGAGGGCCAGTGCGATGATCAGGCCCACGGCGACGGTGACGATGTCGCCGCGCATGACGAAGTTCTTGAATCCTTTGAGCATGACCGTCCTCCGGACGCGACCGGCTCCCGTGCGCGACCGGCTCCCGGAGTCGGAACCGGCTTGCGGAATCCGGACAGCACGCTACATTCCGTCACGCCGCCCTCAGTGGTACGGCACGCCCCGGCGGGCGGCTCACACCGCCGGTCCGCCGAATTCCCGTACGGCGTCCTCGACGATGGCCTCCAGCCGCTCGTGGTGCGCCCCGCGCCAGTACACGCGCTCACAGGCCGTGCACTGCGCGAAGACGTCGTACGTGCGCCGCGTCCCGTGCTCCAGCTGCTCCGCCACCCTGTCCTTCTCGGCGTCCGCGAGGCGCCCGTTGCAGGCGGTGCACCGCGTCCACGGCGCCAGCACCGGCATGAAGCGGCCGAGGACGTCGCGCAGTTGCTCGTCGGGCCGGTCGCTGTAGACGTAGGCGCCGGCCCATATCTCGCGCCGCCGCAGCAGCCCGCGGTCACGGCTGAGCAGCACCCGGCGTTCCGCCGCGGAGAGCGCCGCGAGGGCGGGGTCGCCGATGTCCTCGCTCTCGTAGGCCGCGTCCACGCCCAGAAGGCGCAACCGGCGTGCGAGCGTCCCGAGGTGCACGTCGAGGAGGAAGCGCAGCGGCGCGCCCGGTACCTGCTGCGGGCGCTCGACCGCGCACACCTCCACCGATTCCCCCGCCGAGGGGACGTGGGCCGCGGGCGCGGGCCGTCCGTCGACGAGCAGCCGGCCTGCCTCGGTGAGCGGGACGCCCAGGGATTCGACGACGTGGCCCAGCGACGACGACGCGTCGATCGCGACGGGCGCGCGCTTCCGCCGCAGCTCGGAATTGACGAAGAGCTGCAGCTCAGGGGCGACGGTGACATGGATTTCCGGTCTGCTCACGCCGTCAGCATGCCACCTGCGGGGGGCGCAGCCGGGCGCCGGGTGCCGGGACGGGGCCGGGGGCGGTCCCGCCGGCCCGGGCCCGGCCCCCTGGCAGGGGCCGGAGCCGGGAGGCGCCTCGACGGGACGTCAGGAGGCGCTGGGCAGGGCCGGCACTTGATGGGTCGGGCAGGTGTAGCCGTTGCCGTGGAGGTAGCTCCAGCCGAGCTCCTTGATGTGGGGCGTGGCCGTGTGCGTGTGGTGCAGGAGGTGTCCCCACAGGTCGTCGTCGCGCGAGGGGCCGGGGTCGGGGATGACGAGGTCGAAGGTGGTGTGGGTGGTGCAGCCGTGGTGGTCGCACGCCAGGTAGAAGCGGACGGGTCCGGGAGTTTTGCCTGCAGTGGTGAGGCTCATGAGGGCAACTCTCGGGGGATCCACCGGGCGGAGGAGGCCGGATCCGCGGATCTCTCCCCCGCTCCGGTGACGCAGCGTGTGACGGCGGCCGGGGCCGGGTAGTCCTCTTCCCCTGGCGCACCTTCGGTTTTCGCTGCCGCCCGCTCATGAGTTCTGGCGGGTTGATCACTGTGCGTAGGCGGCCGGGTGGTCCGGCAGCTCCGGCGGCGTGTCCCTCGGTGCGTGCGGCTACTGACGGACCGTCCAGTGGTCGTTGGCGCCGGCCTGGAGGAACTTCAGCGGCGGGCAGAGGAAGTCACGGCCCTGAGGGCCGGTCCCGGTCCACGGGGAGTCGGCCGGCCGGGCGGGCTGCCACGCCCCGCGGCTGCGCAGCGCGACGGAGCTGGAGTCGAAGACGGTGTTCCTCGCCTCGCTGCAGTAGTAGCCGGTGCCGGTCGCGGGGTTGACGCTCGCGTAGATCTCGAACATGTCCCAGCCGTGCGAGAGCCCGCTCCGGTCCCGCCCCGCGTTCCGGAAGAGCAGGTCCCAGCCGGCCGTGCGGTAGTTGTAGAGGTACGCGGACCACCGGTTGGCCGCGGCGTCGTCCTGGACCATCTGCACGCTGTAGGCGGGCCGCCCGGTCGCGCCGTTCGTGTACGTGGCGAGGAACGAGGCGTCGACGGGCACGGTCCTCGCGGGTCCTCCGGGGTCGGAGCACCAGTCCCAGGCCCAGATCTCGTTGCCGCTGCTCCAGTAGGCCGTGACCACTTCCATGCACGCGTTCTGCGCCTTGGTGGTGGGGGAGTAGGTGAAGTTCCCGCCGTCCGAGACCCGGTAGGAGGCGTCGACGCTGTGGGTGGCCATGATGCCGTCGTGGGTGCCGGGCTGCGGGAAGACGCCCCACCAGTTGTGTGTGAGGCCGGCCTCGGGGGTCGCGGTCCCGCCGCCGGTCGTGCGCGCGTGGTTGCTCAGCGAGCCGGCCGTGGTGGCGGCCCGGCGGCCCTCCACGAAGATGCGGGCGGCC
>NZ_JBAMDC010000607.1:0-2684 GCF_036961605.1 Streptomyces sp. KLMMK | reverse complement strand
CTCGTTCGCGCTGCTGGGCCTGCTGGCCGCGCTGGCCGGCAACTTCCTCGTGGAAGGGCTGCACAACCACAGCCACCTCGCCGTCGGCCTGGTGGCCTTCAGCGCCTTCGGCTCGGCGGGGGCGGCCCAGCTCCTCGCGGTGCGCGTCCCGCCGCGCGCCGGCCTGGTCGCGGGCATGACCGCCGTCCCGGTCGGGCTCGCCCTCATCGTCGCGGGCCTGTCCGCCGCCTCCCTGCCCGCCTTCCTGTGCGGCTCGGTGCTCGGTGGGGCGGGGGCGGGCACGTCCTTCAAGTCCGGCCTGGCGCTGGTGACGTCCCGGGCCACGCCCGACCGCGTCTCGGAGCTGGTCTCCGGCTACTTCGTCGCCGCGTACCTGGGCCTGACCGTGCCGGTCGTCGGCGTGGCCGTGCTGCTGGCCGAGGGCACGCTCATGACGGCGGCCGGCGTCTTCGCCGGGGTGGTGACGGTGCTGTGCCTGGGCAGCATCGGCGTCACCGCGGCCCTCGGCAACCGCACACCCACCCGAAGGACCCCGCCATGACCACCGCGCTCTCCCCCGTCGATCCCGACAGCTACCGCGCCCTGATGGCCGCCCATCCCGGCGGGGTGGCCGTGGTCACCACGGACGACGGCCTCGGCACCCCGTACGGCTTCGCCTGCACCGCGTGGTGCGGCGTGTCCCTCGACCCGCCGCTGCTGCTGGTGTGCGCCTCCACCACGGGCAGCACGCTGCCGGTGCTCGCCGGGCGCGGCTGGTTCGCCGTCAACCTCCTGCACGGGGCGGGGCGCCGCGCCGCGGAGGCCTTCGCCCACCGCGACGCGGGCCGGTTCTCGGCCGTCCCCTGGCAGCCCTCCCCGGCCACGCGCCTTCCCCTCCTCCCGGAGGACGCCCACACGGTCGCCGAATGCCGCGTCCACCGCCTGACCCCCGCCGGCGACCACACCGTCATCCTCGGCGAAATAGTCCGCACGACCACGACACGGGGCGCGGACGAGCCCCCACTGCTGTACGGAATGCGCCGGTACGCGACGTGGCCGACGCGATAGGGGGCTGCCACCGGGCCGGCGAAGCCGGGCCGTCCTCCCGCCGCGGCGGCGGGGGATGACCGCGGCCACGCACGGGGCGTGGGCCTGAGCCCGGCCTCCCCTTCCCTCCCGGCGAAGCCGGGAATCCGCCCGCCGCGACGGCGCCGCGCCATGACGGCGGAAAGGGGGCCGACCGCCGCCACGCGCAGGCCTGGGCCCGAGTCCGGGCCCCCTTCCCCCCCCCCGGCGAAGCCGGGAAAAGCCTCCCGCCGCAACGGCGCATCACCACCACGGCCGGAGACCGGCGGAACCCGCGCCCACCGGCACCGGCAGGGCCCCGGTGGGACCCGATACCACCGGACCCTCGCCATCGCGGCCGAACACCGCCGCGGCGGAAGGGGGGCGACTGCCCCCCTGCACAGGGCCCGAGCCCGGGGCGGTGGCCCCTCCTCCCCCGGCGAAGCCGGGAAATCCTCCCGCCGCGACGGCGCATCAGCACCACGGCGAGAGTCCGGCGGAATCCGCGCCCACCGGCACCGGCAGGGGCCCCGGCGGGACCCGATGCCGCCGGACCCTCGCCATCGTGGCCGAACGCCGCGGCGCCGGAAGGCCGTTCCTGCCGGAGCAGGAGTTCTCGTGGCGGCGAGGCGCCGCCACGCCATGGGCCCGGCGCAAGCCGGACCCGCGGCGGGGGCGCCCCGAACCCAGCCGGACGGCTAGTCCGCGTGGCCGAGTTGGAGGTCGCGTTCCGTGCGGCCTCCGCCGGCGACCTGGAGGACCGTGGCCACCGGCGGGTACCCCGCGGCGATGACGGTGTACTCGCCCGCCGAGAGGTCCACGAACCGGAAGGACCCGTCGGGCCCGGTGGTGGCGGTGTCGACGACGTTGCCCGCGGCGTCCAGGAGGGTGACGCGGGCGTCCTCGACCAGCCGGCCGCCCCCCGCCCGGACGACGCCGCGCAGGACGGCCCCGCCGGCGAGCTCGATGTCCTGCCGGGTCTCGCGGCAGGACTGGACGGTCACCGGCAGCGCGGCGGGCCGGAAGACGGGGGCGCTGCCGGCCAGCGTGTATTCACCTGCGACGAGTTCGGTGATGTCGTAGCCGCCGTCGCGGCCGGTGCGGGTGGAGGCGACGACCTCGCCATGCACGTTGGTGAGGGTGACGAGCGCGTCCCGCACGGGCGAGCCGTCGGCGGTGAGCACGGTCCCGGCGAGGCGGCCGGCGCCGCCGAGCACGACGTCGAGCTCGACGGGGCGTTCGCCGACGGTGACGGTGACGGCCTGGGGCTGGTGGCCGCCCGCGGCCGCGATGAGGACGTAGGAGCCGGTGCCCGGCGTGCTGAGGGCGTACCGCCCGTCCTCGCCGGTGGCCCCGCGCCCGATCTGCCGTCCGCTGCTGTCGATCAGGGTGAGGGCGGCGCGGGGCACGGTGGTGCCGTCGTGGTGCTGGACGACTCCGGTGACGGGGATGCCCGGGACGAAGGGGGGTTCCTCCTCCGGCGGCGCGGTCCGCGCGGAGGGGATGACGGGGGCTTCGGCGAGGTTTTGGGACACCGGCGGTTTCTCCTTCAGCAGGAAGGCGAGTAAAAGGCCCAGGACGAGGACGGGTACGAGGTACAGGAAGAGCCGCGGCGCGGCGTCCGCGTAGGCGCGCACGTA
>NZ_JBAMDC010000606.1:0-2719 GCF_036961605.1 Streptomyces sp. KLMMK | reverse complement strand
CCGCCTTCCCGCCCGGCCTGCCCGGCCTGCCCGGCCTGCCCGGCGCCTTGCGTACCGGGCCGGAAGGGGTTCTGCCCACCGGGCCGTCCGGCGCCGGGGCCACCCGGCTGACCGGCACCCTGCCGGCCCATGTGCCCAGCACCTTGCCCACTCGGAGGCCCGGGCCTCTGCCCACCGGGGTGACCGGCACCCTGGCCTCCCGTCGAACCCGCGCCCGGCGCCCCGGCGTAACCAGCACCCTGCCCGCCCGGCAACCCGGTGCCCGGCCCGCCGAAATACCCGGCGTCCCGCCCGCCCGGGCGGGGCGTGCCCTGTCCGCCCGGATGTCCGGTGGCCCGCCCTCCCGACGGCCCGGGGGCCTGGCCGGCCGGCTGACCGGCACCCCGCGGGCCCAGGGGTCCCGCGCTTTGTCCGCCCGGACAGCCCGCGTCCTGCCCGCCCGTTACCCCGGCACTCCGCCCACCCGGACGACCCGGGCCCTGCCCGTCCGGCCCCGGGTGCCCGGGGATCCGGCCGGGTGCCGACGGGCCCGTTCCCGGCCCGCCGCGCGTTGTCAGAGGGCGGAAACCCTCCGGCGGCCACGGCCTGACGGGTGCTCCCTGGCCGTTCGGCGGCAGGAATCCGCCTGCGGCGCCCTGGTCCCGGTACGGCGACTGGGCGGGCCTCGGGCCCGGCTTGCCCAAGCCCGGCGCGCCGCCGCCCGGCCCGTATCCGCCGGGCACGCCTCCGCCCGGAGAACCTCCGCCCGACCCGTATCCGCCCGGCCCATATCCCCCCGGCCCGCCTCCGGACCCGCGCCCGGCCGCCCCTGGGGCTCCGTCGTCGCCCGGCCCCCTCGGCCCCGCCCGCCCCGCCGACCCTCCGGTGCCCCGTGGCATCGGCATTCCGCCCCGGCCCTGGCCGTCGAGGCCCGCGGGTGGGGTGTGGCCGTCCGGGACGGGGTTGTAGCCGCAGAGGGCCTCCTCGGCGGCGCCGGCGGCCAAGCCCGTGAGGATGGCGCGGCCGTCGTCGCAGATGAGGACCGTGCGCGTGGTGATGTTGCGGTGGGTCCAGCCGTGGGCGTGCAGAGCGCGCAGCGCGGTGAGGACGTCGGCGGCGACCTCGGCGGCACGGTGGGGCGACAGGGGCCGCTCGGCGAGCAGCGCGGCGAGCGGGCGGGCGGGCAGCAGCTCGCTGACGACCCACAGGCTGCCGCCCTCGGCGAAGACGTGGAAGACCTGGTCGAGCCGGGGGTGATCGGGGACCTGCGCCGCGGCCGCGGCCGCGGCCAGAGCCCGCCTCACCGCCGCATCGCCGCCGGCACCGGAGGCCACAGCGGCACCGGTGGCACCGGCCGTACCGCCCGCCCCGGCGCGGACGGCGCCCGGAGCACCGTCCAGCACCTCGGCGTCCACGACCTCCGGCAGCGGGATCTGCCGGACGAGGACCTCCTGCCCGCTCAAGGTGTCGAAGGCACGGGTCTCGACGAGTTCGAAGACGTCGGACGGCGGCAGGGGCAGGCGATACCGGTCGGCCAGGATCCGCCCTGCGTAGTCGTCCACGACGCCTCCCCAAGCGCGCGATCCGCACCTCGCCCGAATGCCCGGACAACCGCCAACAGCGGTCAAATTGCCGCCTATTGCAGCTGCGTACCGTCCACGACACCTCACGATACGTGCCGAACCCGCCCCTTCGGGCGCGTACGGCTCAGTACGTGGCTCCGGGATGTACAGGGGCGTACGCGAGTGCCGTCCGTCGCGCCACACCCGTCAGAAAGGTCGGCTCCAGCCTCCCGGGCCACGGGCGTCCGGACACCTGAATACCTAGGCGCACAGGTGCCAGCCCGTCCCCGGCCCCGTCCGCGCCGCCGACCCCGTCCGCGTCCCCGTCCCCGTTCCCGTCCCCGGGGTCAGGTCAGTCCTCCGGCGAGAAGGTCCTGAACGCCGCATCCCGCAACGCCCGGCACTCGGCGTCGCCCCACTTGTCCTTCTCGCACGTGATCATGATGGCGTAGCCGCGCTCGTCGTCCACCTTGAAGCCGCGGTTGAGGACCTGGACGCGCTTGCCGTTCTGGTCGCGCTCGAACGACCAGTCCGCGATGGTCGGGTAGTCGTGCCCCTCCCAGCCGCGAATCTCCTGGACGGACAGCCCCTTGTAGTTCGGCATGGTGTGCCGGGCGCCGGAGTCGGACTCGCGCCACTCCTTGGCGGCGTCCGGCTTCGGGTCGGAGCCGAAGTCGACCTGGACGCGCGGGAAGCCGCCGGACGCGCTGTAGATGGCGCCCGAGTGCTCACCGGCGGTGCCGGTCTGCTTCCAGCCTTCCGGGAGGGCGATCCTGAAGTGGTATTCGTCGTTCTCGATCCGCTTGAACCCGGCGATGTCCGTGCCCTGACCGCCCGAGACGGGGACGGAAGCGGAAGCGGTCCTGGCCTTGAGGTCCTTGCCGCCCTTGCCCTGGGCGCCGTCCTTGCCCTGGGCGTCCGTCCTGCCCTGGCCGTCCGCCCGGCCCGAGGCCCCGGCCGAAGGCGTCTGCTTGGTCGCGGACTTGCCTTCCTTGCCGCCTTCGTCGTCACCGCCGCTCAGCGCGAAGGCGAGGACCGTGCCGAGCACGGCCAGCACGACGACGACCGCCGCGACGACCAGCGTCCGCCGCGGCACCGTCTCCAGGAGGGGCCTGCGCACGACGCCGCCCTGCCGTGCGCCGAGCAGGCTGCCGCCCGCGCTGCCCCGCCCGCCGGGG
>NZ_JBAMDC010000605.1:0-2726 GCF_036961605.1 Streptomyces sp. KLMMK | reverse complement strand
GCCGCCCGGCCGAGGACGGCCGGCAGCCGGCCCGCCATCTGCCGCAGGCTCGCGGAGGCCACGCGCTGGAAGTGCGGGTCGTCCCACCCGAGGTCGAGGTCCGGCTGCGCGGCGGGGGCGGGGATCGGCGGGGCGGTGGCGTTCGTCACCGGGTCATGGTGCCGTCACACCGGCCGCCGCGTGGCGGAACTCTCCGTCCTGTGGCCCCTTTAGGGGGTGCAGGACCGCTTCAGCGGGGCAGGAGGTCCAGCGGATTCGTCCTGGTGTGCGGGAAGGGCACGGCCGGGACCCGCCGACCGAGGAAGGGGGCGAGCTTCTCCCAGCCCTCGCCGCCGCAGACGTCGAGGACCAGCAGGTCGCCGGGGCGGCGGGCGAAGTACGCGCGGACGCGGGCGGTCTGGGCGTCGTACGCCCGGGCCAGCCGCTCCCGGTCGAAGCCGTGCCCGCCGCAGACGCGCTCCTGGAACAGCCGGCGGGCCTCGCGCTGCGCTGCCCGCTCCGCGGCGGGCGCTCCCGCGGGCCAGCCGGTGTCCCACAGCCGCTCGGCGGCGCGCAGCCAGCCCTCCTTGTCGCGCACGGTCAGCACGAACCGGGAACCGGGGTGGAGGGCGTCCAGTTCGGCGAGGTGCGGCAGGGCGAAGACGTCGGCCAGCCCGTCGTAGTGGCGCAGGGCCGGGAAGCGGCCGTCGCCGCGGCGCAGGGCGGCCGCGTCGCCCGCGCCGAAGGGGAACGAGGCGAGGTCGAAGCCCAGTTCGTGCAGTGCAGTGGTGAGGCTGCGCGTCCCCGTGCCGGGCAGGCCGAGCCCGAAGACCTTGACCCGCTCCTCGCGCGGGAGGGCCGAGGCGGCCTCGTGCACGTCCGCCATGACCGGGGGCGGCAGGGGCGGCAGTCCGAGGGCCGCGGTCTCGCGCGCCGCGACGGCGGGCAGCTCTTCGATGAGGGCAGCGAGCTGACTGGGCGTCATGTCGTGCGGCACGCGCGCGCGGCTGTGCCGGACCGCCGCCCGCGCGACCGTGAAGTCGGGGCCGTCGCCCCACTGCGCCATGGCGGCCTCCAGGCGCGCCCGGGAGCCCTCCTCGCGGCTGCGCAGCTCGCGCAGCGCGTATTTGGCGTAGATGTCGGCGTGGTCCTGAAGGTGGTCGTGGAGGATACGGAACCCCTTGAGCTGGACGCCGGGCTGGAGCTCCCGGCGGGCGAGGTGACGGCGGAAGGCCTCGGGGCGCAGCACGGGGCCCAGCCAGTCGCGCGCGAACGCCCCGAGGTCCGCCCGGCGCATGCCCCGCACCAGGTCCGCCCGGGTGATGTGCACGCCGCAGTGGACCCGGCCGCGGAAGCGGTCGTGCACGAAGCAGTCGGTGTAGGCCAGTTCGTTGGCGTCCAGAAACGGCCGCATGTCCTCCAGGACGAGGCAGTCGGCGTCCAAGTAGACGACGTGCGAGGCCCCGTGGTGGTCGAGGGCGAGGATCCGGTCCACGGCCGCGGACAACGGCCGGATGTTTTCGGCGATGTGGACGCGGTTCGGGCGGATGTTCTCGAGGGCGAGGCGCAGGGCGAGGTCGGTGGTGCGCTCCCCGACCGTCCGCAGGACCAGGTCGACGGGGCGCCCGCCGGGCGGGGAGAAGTCCCCGCGGAGGGTCCGGATCCGGCCGGAAACGCTCACCGCGCGCCCCCTGCGGGCGCGGCGGGCCCGGGGGTGCCGTCGGCCGCGGGGGCCTGGGCCGGGACCCTCGCGTAGGCGTTGGTGTGCGGGAAGGGCCCGTCGGGGACGGGGACGCCGAGGAAGGGCGCCAGCCGCTCGTAGCCCTGCCCGGCGGTGATGTCGAGGACCAGCAGGTCGCCGGGGCGGCCGGCGAAGTGGCGGAGCACCTCGGCGGTGTGGCGGCGGGCGACCGTGCGGAACCGCTCGGGGTCGAAGGCGTGGCTCGCGTAGACGGCGGCCCGCAGGAAGCGCTGCAGCTGCGGGTAGACCTCGCTCCGGCCGGCCTTGCCGTCGACCGCCGGCTTCCAGTGGGTGCGGCAGGAGGCCAGCCAGCCCTCCTCCTCGCGGACGGTGAGGATGAACTTGGCGCCCGGCCAGGCCCGGTCCAGGTCCTGGTAGTACGGCACGACGGTGATGTCGGTGATGCCGTCGCGGTGGTCGAGCAGCGGGAAGCGGGCGGTGCCGGCGAGGAGCGCCGCGTAGGTGCCCGGGTCGGCCGGGTAGTGGGCGACGTCGAAGCCGAGCGTGCGCAGAGCCGCGGTCAGGGACCGGGTTCCGGTGCGGGACAGGCCGATGCCGAAGATCTTCGGCCGGGGGGCGGGGGCCGGCGGTCCGAGGCGGGGAACGGCCCCCGGGTGGGGGACGGTTCCGGGGCGGGGGGCGGATCCGGGGCGGACTGCGCGGTCGGGTGTCATGGGTTCGCGGCCTCCTCGCGGGGTGGCGGGACGGTTCGGGGCCCGGCGGCCCGTGCGCCGTCGCCACCGTGCCGGATCGCACGGAATTGTCAACCGCGCCCCGGGCGGCCGGAATTCGCTGCCGCGACGCCGGTTGCGCCGGGTGCCGTTGTGCCGGCGCTGCGCCTTTGGTCCAATCGAGGGCGATGACCACACCGCACCCGGACGCCCCGGGAGAGGCGCCGTCCCCGGACGGCTCCGGACGTGCGCAGCGCTGGCGGCCCGAGGTGTTCTCCCCGTTCGCCGAGGGCCCGGGCGTGGTCTTCGCGCGCACGGCCGCACGGTCGCCGGAG
>NZ_JBAMDC010000604.1:0-2726 GCF_036961605.1 Streptomyces sp. KLMMK | reverse complement strand
CGATGCGGTACGCAACGCTTCCTTGAGGCACAATCGGCCACGACCGTATCCACGAGGCGGAGACCTCCCGAGACCACCGCAGGGACGACGACTCTTGCGAGCACGCAACCGGAGCGACCGTAGAACCGCACAGCTCCACGCCGTGGCGGTGGTGTCATGAGCATGTATCGCGACCTCCACCGGGGCGCGGCGAAGGCCACCGTGCTCCGGACCGTCGGCACGCGCGAGCGCCGCTCGCACCTGACCGCTCCGCGCGTCCCCACCGTCGGCATCGACATCGGCGGCACCAAGGTGATGGCGGGCGTCGTCGACGCCGACGGCATCATCCTGGAGAAGGTCCGCACCGAGACGCCGGACAAGTCCAAGAGCCCCAAGGTCGTCGAGGACACCATCGTCGAGCTGGTCCTCGACCTCTCCGACCGGCACGACGTCCACGCCGTGGGCATCGGCGCGGCCGGCTGGGTCGACGCCGACCGCAACCGCGTCCTGTTCGCCCCGCACCTGTCCTGGCGCAACGAGCCGCTGCGCGACCGCCTCGCCGGCCGCCTCGCCGTCCCCGTCATGGTCGACAACGACGCCAACACCGCCGCCTGGGCGGAGTGGCGCTTCGGCGCCGGCCGCGGCGAGGACCATCTCGTCATGATCACCCTGGGTACGGGCATCGGCGGCGCGATCCTCGAGGACGGCCAGGTCAAGCGCGGCAAGTTCGGCGTCGCCGGCGAGTTCGGCCACATGCAGGTCGTCCCCGGCGGCCACCGCTGCCCGTGCGGCAACCGCGGCTGCTGGGAGCAGTACAGCTCCGGCAACGCCCTGGTGCGCGAGGCCCGCGAGCTGGCCGCCGCCGAGTCCCCCGTCGCGTACGGGATCATCGACCGCGTCGGCGGCAACATCCCCGAGATCACCGGCCCCCTCATCACCGAGCTGGCGCGCTCCGGCGACGCCATGTGCGTGGAACTGCTGCAGGACATCGGCCAGTGGCTCGGCGTCGGCATCGCCAACCTCGCCGCCGCCCTCGACCCCTCCTGCTTCGTCATCGGCGGCGGCGTCAGCGCCGCCGACGACCTTCTGATCGGCCCCGCCCGGGACGCCTTCCGCCGCCACCTCACCGGCCGCGGCTACCGCCCCGAGGCCCGCATCGTCAAGGCCCAGCTCGGCCCCGAGGCCGGCATGGTCGGCGCCGCGGACCTGGCCCGGCTCGTCGCCCGCCGCTTCCGGCGCGCCAACCGCCGCCGCGTCGAGCGCTACGAGCGGTACGCGAGGGCGGGTCGCGCTTGATGACCACCACGGAACACCCCGAGCGCACGGCGCCGCCGCACAGCCCCGGGCAGCCGGACGGCGGCTTCCGCCGCCGCTGCCTGAAGGCCGCCGCCGTCTTCCTGCTCATCGCCATCCCCGCCGGCTACCTCTACATCTCCGCGATGCAGAGCCGCGGCGGCAGCGAGTCCAAGAAGGAGCAGGCGGCCGCCTCCGGCCTGGAGGAGGGCTGGCCCACCCGGCTCCAGCGCCGCCTCTACGAGGTGACCGTCCCGCCCTACGCGGAGGACGTCGCCAGCTACGAGACCAACGCGTGGAAGGCGAGCTCGCTCTTCCTGCAGTTCACGACCACGCGCGAGAAGTTCGACAAGTGGCTCGCCGACGTCGGCACCAGCGCCTCCGAGCTGGAGGAAGGCGAGGTCACCATCGACGAGGACGAGGCCGCCGAGGTCGGCTGGGACCTGGGCGGCGGGCACCGCTGGGCGGGCACCACCGTCGACCAGGACAAGCCCAAGCCCTCCCTGGAGATCACGGCCAACCTCGACGACCCGAAGTACCCGCGGGTTTTTGTGGTGTCCACGACCACGCCCTGATCGCCCTTCCGGGCCGTCGGATAGCGTGGCGCGGGTGAGCGAGAAGCAGACCCCGCAGCCCCTCCAGTACCGGACCGACGGCCCCGAGGACGGGCCCGTCCTGGTCGTCGGCCCCGCACTCGGCACCACCTGGCACATGTGGGACCGCCAGATACCCGAGCTGACCCGGCACTGGCGGGTGCTCCGCTTCGACCTGCCCGGCCACGGCGGCGCCCCCGCCACGCCCACCCCGACCGTCGGCGAACTCGGCGACCGGCTCGTCGCCACGCTCGACTCGCTCGGCGTCGACCGCTTCGGCTACGCCGGCTGCTCGCTCAGCGCCGCCGTCGGCATCGACCTGGCCCTGCGCCACCCGCACCGGCTCGCCTCCCTCGCGCTCGTCGCCGCCTCCGCCCGCTACGGCACGGCCGACTCCTGGCGGCAGCGCGGCGCCGCGGTCCGCAGGGACGGCCTCGACCCCGTCGCCCGCTCCGCGCCCGAGCGCTGGTTCACCGCGAACTTCTCCGGCGCCCAGCCCGCCATCGTCGACTGGGCCGTGCAGATGGTCGGCACCACCGACACGTACTCCTACATCGCCTCGTGCGACGCGCTGGCCGCCTTCGACGTACGGGCCGAGCTGACCCGCATCAGCGTGCCGGCGCTGGTCATCGTCGGCGCCGAGGACACCACGACCCCGCCGGCCGACGCGCGGGTCCTGGTCGCGGGCATCCACGACGCGAAGCTGGCCGTGGTGCCCGGCGCGTCGCACCTGGCCCCGGTGGAACAGCCGTCGGCGGTGACGGACCTGCTGGTCCGCCACTTCACGACGGCCTGGCAGATGTCGACGCAACAGGGGTTGTCGCCGGTGACGGGGGCGTCTCCGGCGCAGGGCGCGGCTGG
>NZ_JBAMDC010000603.1:0-2755 GCF_036961605.1 Streptomyces sp. KLMMK | reverse complement strand
CTCGGCCCCGGCTCCGAGCCCGGCCGCGCGCTGGCCGCGGGCCGCCCCGACCGGGCCGCCCGGCTGCTCGCGCCCTGGCGGGAAATGTTCGGTGACGCCCTGCGGCTGGAGGCCGTGTGCCACGGCCGTACCGGCACCGGCCCGGGCTCCCTGCGCCTCGCCGCCCGTACCGTCGGCTTCGCCGCGGAGCAGGGCGTCCCCGCCGTCCTCAGCAACGCCGTGCGCTACGCCGACCCCGGTCAGGGCCCCGTCGCCGACGTCCTGGACGCGGCCCGCCTGCTGGTGCCGATCGACCCCCGCAGGCCGGAGTCGCTCGACAGCGGGGAGCGCTGGCTCAAGGGGCCCGGTGACATGGCCGCCCTCGCCGAGCGGATCGCCGGGGCCGCCGGGCTCCGCCGGGACGCGGCCCGCCGGCTGCTCGCCACGACCGAGGAGACCGCCGCCGCGTGCCTGGTCGACCCCGAGGACGACCTGGGGCTCGGCCGGATCCACTTCCCCGAGGCGCACCTGGTCGGCGCCGGGCGCCGCACCGCCGAACGCGTGCTGCGCTCCCGCTGCACGGCGGGGATGGTGCTGCGCGGGTACGACAGGAAGCACCGCTACCGGGACCGGCTGGAGGACGAGCTGGCGATCATCACCGGGAAGGGCCTCGCCTCGTACTTCCTCACCGTCGCCCGGGTCGTGGACGACACCCGCGCCCTCGGCGTGCGGGTCGCCGCCCGCGGCTCCGGCGCGGGCTCCCTGGTGAACCACCTGCTCGGCATCGCCCACGCCGACCCCGTCGAGCACGGCCTGCTGATGGAGCGCTTCCTGTCCGCCCACCGCAAGGCGCTGCCCGACATCGACATCGACGTGGAGTCCGCGCGCCGCCTGGAGGTCTACCGCGCGATCTTCGACCGCTTCGGCGCGGACCGGGTGGCGACCGTCGCCATGCCCGAGACCTACCGCGTCCGGCACGCGATCCGGGACGTGGGCGCGGCCCTCGGCAAGGACCCGGCCGAGGTGGACCGGCTCGCCAAGGCGTTCCCCCACATCCGCGCCCGCGACGCCCGCGCGGCCCTGGCGGAGCTGCCCGAGCTGCGCGCCGTGGCCGCGGAGGACCACGGCCGGCTGTGGGAGCTGGTCGAGGCGCTGGACGGCCTGCCGCGCGGCATCGCCATGCACCCGTGCGGGGTGCTGCTGTCGGACGCGTCCCTGCGCGCCCGTACGCCCGTCGTGCCGACCAGCGGCGAGGGCTTCCCCATGGCGCAGTTCGACAAGGACGACGTGGAGGAGCTCGGGCTGCTCAAACTCGACGTGCTGGGCGTGCGGATGCAGTCCGCGATGGCGCACGCGGTGGCCGAGGTCGAGCGGGTCACCGGGCGCCACATCGACCTCGACGACCCCGCGGACGTCCCTCCGGGCGACCCCCGTACGTACGAGCTGATCCGGTCCGCCGAGACGCTCGGCTGCTTCCAGATCGAGTCGCCCGGCCAGCGCGACCTCGTCGGCCGGCTCCAGCCGTCCTCCTTCCACGACCTCGTGGTCGACATCTCCCTCTTCCGGCCGGGCCCGGTCGCGGCCGACATGGTGCGGCCCTTCATCGCGGCCCGGCACTTCGCGGACGAGACGCGCCGTGCGCTGTCGGACCCGCAGCTGGTGGGCCGGGTGCGCGCGTGGTTCGCGAGGGAGGCGGCGAAGCTCGGCCGCTCGCCGGAGTCCGTGCGCCGCACCTGGGAGATCGTGGAGGCGTTCGGCAGCTACGGCTTCTGCAAGGCGCACGCCGTCGCGTTCGCCGTGCCGACCTACCAGTCGGCCTGGCTGAAGACCCATCACCCGGCCGCCTTCTACGCCGGGCTGCTCACCCACGATCCGGGGATGTACCCCAAGCGGCTGCTGCTCGCGGACGCGCGGCGGCGCGGCGTGCCGATCCTGCCGCTGGACGTGAACCGGTCGGGCACGGCCTATTCGATCGAACTGATGTCCGACAAGTCTCAGGGAGGCGGTGCCGTGTGGGGGCTCCGCATGGCCCTCTCCGACGTGCAGGGCATCGGCGAGGCCGAGGCCGCACGCATCGCGGACGGCCGCCCGTACACCTCCCTCCCCGACCTGTGGCGCCGCGCCCGGCCCACCCGGCCCGTCGCCGAACGCCTCGCCCGGGTCGGCGCGCTGGACGCCTTCGGGGACAACCGCCGCGACCTGCTGCTGCACATCGCCGAACTGCACCACGGGCACCGGCGCGGGGGCCCGGCCCAGCCCACCCTCGTCGACGGCGCGCGGGCCGAGCCCATCGGCCTGCCCGACCTCGACGCGGAGGAACGCCTCGGCGCCGAGCTCGGCGTGCTCGGCATGGACGCCTCCCGGCACCTGATGTCCGACCACCGGGCGTTCCTCGCCGAACTGGGCGTCGTCCCCGCCCGGCGGCTGCAGGGCGCCCGGCACGGCGAGACCGTCCTGGTCGCGGGCGCCAAGGCCGCCACCCAGACGCCGCCGATCCGCTCCGGCCGCCGCGTCATCTTCACCACCCTCGACGACGGCACGGGCCTGGTCGACTGCGCCTTCTTCGACGACAGCCACCCCGCCTGCGCGCACACCCTCTTCCACTCCTGGCTGCTGCTCGTCCGCGGGGTCGTCCAGCGCCGCGGGCCGCGCAGCCTGAGCGTGGTGGGCGCGGCGGCGTGGGACCTCGCGCAGCTGACGAGGCTCCGTGCGGAGGGCGGGCTGGAAGCGGTGGCCGAGGTCCTCGCCGGGGGCGCGGCACCGGCCCCCGCCGCCG
>NZ_JBAMDC010000602.1:0-2752 GCF_036961605.1 Streptomyces sp. KLMMK | reverse complement strand
CCGGGGACTACCGCCTGCGCCCGGGGGCGGCTCGGCACCGCCGGTTTCCGCCGTGGTGGTTGTGTGCCGCTGCGGCGGAAGCGAGTGGCTGGGCCCCGGCTGCGCCTCGCGGGGCGCAGCCCGTGGTGCGGGTGGCGTGCGGGAGGGGTCTCGCGCTCCCGTGGTGCTGGGGGTTCCGTCCCGTGCGCTTCGTGTGGTGTTCATACGGTATTCGGCGGGGAACGGGAACGTAGGCGCGTGAGCCCGCGGACCCTGGAGATCAGATGACCCTCAGCCGAAGAGACTTCGCGAAACGATCCGCCGTCGCCGGTGCCGGGGTGGTGCTGACCGGCAGTGTCGGCGTGCTCGCCAGTGCCCCCGGAGCCCTGGCGGGCGCCGCGCCGGAGCAGTCCGGCGCCCGCCCCCGCCCCCGGCCCGGCTACGGGCCCCTCGTGCCGGACCCGAAGGGCCTGCTGGCGCTGCCCGCCGGGTTCTCCTACCGCGTCCTGACCCGCGCCGGCGTCACCAGGCTGGAGTCCGGCGAGCCCACGCCCTCGCACCACGACGGCACCGCCGCCTTCGCAGGCCCCCGCGGCGCCACCGTCCTCGTCAACAACCACGAGCTCAAGGGCCCCCGGGCCGGCTGGAAGCACCCGGTGCCGCTCACCGAGGGCCTCGTCTACGACCCGGCCGCGTCCGGCGGCTGCACGGTCGTCGAGGTCTCCCACGACGGCTCGCACGTCGCCGAGCGGGTCGGCATCGCGGGCACGTCCACCAACTGCGCCGGCGGCGCCACCCCGTGGGGCACCTGGCTGACCTGCGAGGAGACCGAGGACAAGGCCGGCCGGAACGGCATGACCAAGGACCACGGCTACGTCTTCGAGGTCGACCCGCACGACCGCCGCGCCAACCGCGCCCCCAAGCCCGTCAAGGCGCTGGGCCGCTACGCCCACGAGGCCGTCGTCACCGACCCCTCCCGCGGCCACCTCTACCTCACCGAGGACGCCTCGGACCCCAACGGCCTGCTCTACCGCTGGACCCCGCCGAAGGGCTTCAGGCACGGCCGCGGCAGGCTGCGCACCCTCGCCGACGACGCGGGCGCGCTCCAGGCCTTCAAGTGCTTCGACTCCGGCGGCCGCTTCGTCGACGACCTCTCCCGCGCCACCCGGACGGGCACGGTCTACGGCGTCGACTGGGTCGGCGTGCCCGACCGCGACGCCCGCTCGGTGCCGGTGCGCAAGCAGTTCAAGGACGGCGAGGTCACCCGCGCCCGCAAGCTCGAGGGCATGTGGTGGGCCGACGGGGGCGCGTACGTCGTCGCGTCCTTCGCCCGGGAGGAGAGCCCCGTCCAGCACGACGGCCAGGTGTGGTTCTACAACCCCGGGCGCCGCACCCTCACCCTGAAGGTGCGCCTCGGCGTCAACAAGGACCCGGGCCGGGACGGCGCCTTCGACGGCCCGGACAACATCACCGTCTCGCCGCACGGCGGCCTGGTGGTGGCCGAGGACGGCGAGGGGATCCAGCACCTCTTCGGCGCCCTCGACGACGGCCGCACCTACCCCATCGCCCGCAATGAACTGAACATCGGCACCGCGCAGAAGCCCGAGTACAGCGAGTTCACCGGCGTCACCTTCTCGCCCGACGGCAGAACGCTCTTCGCCAACCTCCAGGACCCCGGCATCATGCTGGCGATCACCGGCCCCTGGCGCCGTCAGGGCAGGTGACCGGGCACCTCCGTGCCCGGTGGGCCCCGGGAATCATGACCGGTCGCCTTTGTTGAAGGAGAGGTGACGATCCGGCTCTCCGTACTCGACCGCTCCCGCACCCGCCGGGACCGCCCGCAGGGCGAGGCACTGCGCGACACCGTGCGGTTCGCGCAGCAGGCCGAGGCGCTCGGCTACCACCGCTTCTGGGTCTCGGAGCACCACAGCGTGCCCGGCGTGGCGGGCTCGGCCCCGACGGTGCTCGCCGCGGCGGTGGCGGCCGCGACCTCGCGGATCAGGGTGGGCACGGGCGGTGTGATGCTGCCCAACCACCGCACGCTCGTCGTCGCCGAGCAGTTCGGGGTGCTGGAGTCCCTTTTCCCGGGCCGCATCGACATGGGCCTGGGCCGCTCGGTCGGCTTCACGGACGGCATCCGCAGGGCCCTGGGCACGGACAAGGACGCCATGGGGGACTTCGCCGGGCAGCTCGCCGAGCTGGAGGGCTGGTTCACCGGGGGCCCGCGCCCGCACGACGGGGTGCACGCCCGCCCGGCGGAGGGCCTGCGGGTTCCGGCGTTCGTCCTCGCCAACGAGGCGGGCGCGGACCTGGCGGCCGCGGCGGGGGCGGCCCTGGTGATCGGCGGCCTGAGCGGCGAGGAGCGGATGCTCGCTGCCGTCGCCCGCTACCGGGCCGCCTTCCGGCCCTCGGCGTGGTGGCGGCGCCCGTACGTCGTGGTGGCGGGGAACGTGGCCGTCGCCGCCACCCGCGAGGAGGCCCGCAGGCTGCTCGTGCCCGAGGCGTGGGCGCTGGCGCACGCGCGGACGCACGGCGCCTTCCCGCCGCTGGAGCCCGCCGAGGAGACCGAGGCACGGGCGATGAGCGAGCGCGAGCGCCGGCTGTACGAGGACGGGCTGCGCGGGCACATCCACGGCACGGAGGACGAGGTGTCCGCCGCGCTCGGGGCGCTGGCCGAGCGCAGCGGCGCCGACGAGGTGCTCGTCACCACGTCCTCGTACGACCGGGAGGCGCTGCTGGACTCCTACGGCAGGCTGGCACGGGGGGGGGGGGG
>NZ_JBAMDC010000601.1:0-2760 GCF_036961605.1 Streptomyces sp. KLMMK | reverse complement strand
GCGAGCTGCTGGCCCGGGGCCCGGCGGCGCTGGCGGACTTCCGGCTGGAGGTGGGCCGGCCGGTGCTGCCGATGCTGGCGCACACCGCCAAGGACGTCGAGGAGGCGCTGGACCGGCTCGGGCCGTGCGCCGTCGAGGAGAAGCTCGACGGGATCCGGGTGCAGGTGCACCGCGCGGGCGACGAGGTGCGGATCTGGACGCGCAAGCTGGAGGAGATCACCGAGCGGCTCCCCGAGCTGTGCCGCGTGGCGCGGGAGCTGCCGGTGTCCTCCGCGGTGCTGGACGGCGAGGTGATCGCCCTGGACGCGGAGGGGCGGCCGCGCCCGTTCCAGGAGACGGCGGGCCGGGTGGGTTCGCGCCTGGACGTGGCCGGGGCCGCGGTGACGGTGCCCCTGTCCCCGGTCTTCTTCGACCTGCTGGCCGTGGACGGCCGTGACCTGCTGGCGCTGCCGGTGGCGGAGCGCCACGCGGAGCTGGCGCGGGTGGTGCCGGAGCCCATGCGGGTGCGGCGCCTGGTGGTCGCGGACCCGGCGGAGGACGGAGCGCGCGCCGCGGCGCGGGACTTCGCGGAGGCGGTGCTGCGGCGCGGCCACGAGGGCGTGGTCGTCAAGGCGCTGGCCTCGCCCTACACGGCGGGGCGCCGGGGCGCCGCGTGGCTGAAGGTGAAGCCGGTGCACACGCTGGACCTGGTGGTGCTGGCGGTGGAGTGGGGTCACGGGCGGCGCACGGGGAAGCTGTCGAACCTCCACCTGGGGGCGCGGCGGCCGGACGGCTCGTTCGCGATGCTGGGCAAGACCTTCAAGGGCATGACGGACGCGATGCTGGCGTGGCAGACGGAGCGGCTGCGGGGGCTGGCGGTGAGCGACGACGGCTTCGTGGTGACCGTGCGGCCGGAGCTGGTGGTGGAGGTCGCCTTCGACGGTCTCCAGCGGTCCTCCCGGTACCCGGCGGGGGTGACGCTGCGGTTCGCGCGCGTGGTGCGCTACCGGGAGGACAAACGGGCGGAGGAGGCCGACACGGTGGAGGCCGTGCTGGCCCTCGGCGCTACGGGTTGACGTTCACGGTGGCGGGGCAGAGGCGCCGCGGCTTCTCGTCGCCCTTCAGCTTCGCGTCGACGCAGCCGCCCGGCAGGCCCTCGTACGTCTTCGTGCCGAAGTTGGCGGTGACGGTGAGGGTGCCGTCGCCGAAGGCGGTGCGCTGGACGCTCCGGTCGCCGGTCAGGGTGCGGAAGTCCGTCATGGGTTCGGTGCCGGCCGCCTTGTGCAGGGGCGAGAAGTACTTCTGCAGGGCGGCGAGCTCGCTGCCCTGCTTCTCCAGGGAGTCGCCGCCGATCACGAAGTTGAGCGGGGTGTTGTAGAGCATCGCCAGCAGGGCGCGGTCGGTCTTCTGCTGCGGCAGCTTGTCGTAGGAGAGCTCCCAGCGCTCGGCGTTGACGAGGGAGTCGTGCAGGGCCGTCTCGTACAGCGGGACGCGGTAGGCGGGGTCGTACATGGCCTTGGCGGCGGCGGCCGGGAGTTCGGCGGGCTTGAAGAAGATGCCGGGTGCCTTGGCGGGGGTGTAGCCGCCCCACTTCGCCTTGTCGCGCTGGGCCTCCCACAGGCCGTCGTGGACGGGTGTGCCGGAGCCGTGGTCGTACGAGAGGACCTCGTTGGCCCAGGCGCCGGCGGACTCGGAGCCGAGGGCGAGACGGTCGCCGTCGGCGAGGCGCTTCATGCGGGCGAGGCGGTTGGCGCGGTCGCGGGCCTTGGTCTGGGGGTGGGCCGCGCTGTGGTCGCGGTAGAGCTCGCCGGCCGCGTCGACGTCGAGGAAGTAGCTGTCGGCGCCGTTGGCGGTCATCTTGCGCGTGCGGTCGGCGAGGTAGTGGCGGGTGGGCTCGGCCTTCTCGAACGCCTCGGTGCTCAGGTAGCAGCCGCGGTCGTGGAAGCCGGGCTCGGGCGAGCCGTCGGCCCGCTGGACGCAGAAGTCCGGGTAGACCCGGTCCGGCCAGACGGAGGTGGGCGCGTCGGACTTCTGCGGGTCCTGGCCGTTGGCGAAGGAGTCGTAGGGGCCGACGAGGTAGCCGGCGTCCTTGGCGGCCTTGACGGCGGCCGGGGTCATGGGCTGGTCGTCGGCGTCGTAGCCGAGCCACATGCGGTCCACGCCGAGCGCGCGCAGCTTGCGGACGCCGTCGGCGGTGCGGGCCGGGCCCCAGGTGTAGGCGTGGAAGGCGCCGAGCAGCTTCTCGTTCGCGGGGACGGCCGCGATCTTGCGCTTGAGGCTGCCGAGCTGCCCGTGCTCCTTCAGCCAGGCGCGGTAGTCGAGGGCGGGGGCGACCGGGGAGCCGTCGGTGAGGCTGAAGGCGACGGTGTAGTCGGTGGTGCCCTCGCCGCGGGAGAAGGCGTGGGCCGCGGTGGCGCGCAGCGCGCCCTGCTCGGAGGTCACGCCGAGCGTGGTGCCGATGTCGGTGGGGACGAGGTAGCTGACGCCGGTCCGGCCCGCGGACCAGCCCCACAGGGGCAGGGAGAGGCCGGAGTCCACGGCGATCTCGCTGCCGGCGAGCTTGGCCGCGGGCGAGTTCCAGAAGGTGTCCCGGGCGGGGATCGACAGCCCTTCGCCGCGCGGCAGCTGCAGCGCGGCGGAGGCGGAACCGGCGCCCGTGACAGGCCACTTCAGGGTGCGGTCGGCGGCGCCGGTGGAGCGGACGGTGACGAGGAGCCGGCCCTTGTCGGCGCGGGCGGTGACCTCCAGGCCGGTGCCGGGGTAGGTCCAGCGGGCGCCGTC
>NZ_JBAMDC010000600.1:0-2769 GCF_036961605.1 Streptomyces sp. KLMMK | reverse complement strand
CGGGGGCTTGCCCCCAGTTACGGGAAGGGGCGGGGTGGGGAGAAAGAAACCCGTGAGCCCGGTGAGGAAGACCGCAGCCAAGCTCGCGGACGGCCGCGAGATCCTCTACTACGACCTCCACGACAACGGCGGCGCCGGATTACGCGACGCCCCGGACCCCCGCCCCCTTCCCCCCGCCACACCCCCCGTCACCGAAGTCCGCCACGACGAAATCCTCGGCGACGACGTCGTCATCGCCTCCCACCGCCAGACCCGCACCTTCCTCCCACCCACGGAAGCGTGCCCCCTGTGCCCCTCAAGTCCCGGGCGCCCCACGGAAATCCCCGCATCCGACTACGAAGTCGCCGTCTTCGAGAACCGCTTCCCATCGCTCGCGGGCCCCGCGGGCCGGTGCGAAGTCGTCTGCTTCACCCCCGACCACCACGCCTCCTTCGCCGGCCTCACCGACGCCCGCGCGGCCCTCGTCCTCGCCGTCTGGACCGACCGCACCGCCGAGCTGGCCGCGCTCCCCTCCGTGCGGCAGGTGTTCTGCTTCGAGAACCGCGGCGAGGAGATCGGCGTCACCCTCGGCCACCCGCACGGCCAGATCTACGCGTACCCGTTCGTCACGCCGCGCACGGAGCGCATGCTCGCCTCCGCCGCCGCGCACGCGGCCACGCACGCGACCCGCACGGGCGGCGGCCCGCGCAACCTCTTCGACGACGTCGTGGCCGCCGAGCACGAGGACGGCCGCCGCATCGTCCTCGCCACGGACCACTGGACGGCCTTCGTCCCGTACGCCGCGCACTGGCCGTACGAGGTGCACCTGTACCCCCGCCGCCGCGTGCCCGACCTGCTCGCGCTCGGTGACGCGGCGCGCACAGAGTTCCCACAGGTCTACCTGGAACTGTTGCGCCGGTTCGACCGGATCTTCGACGGGCGGGAGGGCGGGGACGGGCACAGCACGGCCCTGCCGCCCACCCCGTACGTCTCCGCCTGGCACCAGGCGCCGTTCCAGGACCCCCGCAGGAGTGAATTCGCGCTCCACCTCGAGCTCTTCACCGTCCGCCGGGCTCCCGGCAAGCTGAAGTTCCTCGCGGGTTCCGAATCCGGCATGAACGTGTTCATCAACGATGTGCCGCCCGAGGCCGCGGCGGAGCGACTGCGAGAGGTAGCGAGCGAATGAGCGAGAGCAGCAGGAAGTGCCTGGTCACGGGCGGCGCGGGCTACGTCGGCAGCGTCGTGGCGGCGCACCTGCTGGCCGCCGGGCACACCGTGACCGTCCTCGACGACCTCTCGACCGGGCACCGGGCCGCCGTTCCGGAGGGCGCCGCCTTCGTCGAGGGCCGCGTGCAGGACGCGGGCCGGTGGCTCGACAGCTCCTACGACGCCGTGCTGCACTTCGCGGCGTTCTCGCAGGTCGGCCAGTCCGTGGCCGACCCCGAGCCGTACTGGCGCAACAACGTCGGCGGCACCGCGGACCTGCTCGCCGCCATGCGCGACGCGGGCGTGCGCACCCTGGTCTTCTCGTCCACCGCCGCCACCTACGGCGAACCGGCAGCCGTCCCCATCACCGAGGACGCCCCCACCGCCCCCACCAACCCCTACGGCGCCACCAAGCTCGCCGTGGACCACATGATCGGCGGCGAGTGCGCCGCCCACGGCCTGGCCGCCGTCTCCCTGCGCTACTTCAACGTGGCGGGCGCCTACGGGCCCTACGGCGAGCGGCACGCCCCCGAGACGCACCTCATCCCGCTCGTCCTCCAGGTGGCCCGCGGCGAGCGCGAGGCGATCGCCGTCTACGGCGACGACTACCCGACGCCGGACGGCACCTGCATCCGCGACTACATCCACGTCGCCGACCTCGCCGAGGCCCACCTGCGCGCCCTCTCCGCCGCCCGCGACGGCGAACACCTCATCTGCAACCTGGGCAACGGCAACGGCTTCTCCGTCCACGAGGTGATCGAAACCGTCCGCAAGGTCACCGGGCACCCCGTCCCGCAGGTCGCCGCCCCGCGCCGCGCGGGCGACCCGGCCGTCCTCGTGGCCTCCGCCGAGCGCGCCCGCGAGACCCTCGGCTGGACCCCGCGCCGCCCGGACCTGGCCGGAATCGTCGCCGACGCCTGGGAGTTCGCGCGCCGAGGGCCGGAGCAGTGAACACCGCGGCCGAGGGCTTCGAGCGCACCTACGGGTACGCCCCCGGGGGCGTCTGGGCCGCGCCCGGCCGGGTCAACCTCATCGGCGAGTACACCGACGTCAACGAGGGCCATGTCCTGCCCGTCGCCCTCCCGCAGTGCACCCGGGTCGCCGCGGCGGCCCGTACGGACGGCGTGCTGAGGCTGCGCTCGCGCGAGGCGGCGGGCCCGGCCGAGCTGTCCCTCGCGGAGCTCGCTCCCGGCCGCGTGGAGGGCTGGGCCGCCTACCCGGCGGGCGTCGCCTGGGCGTTGCGCGAGGCGGGCCTGCCGGTGGGCGGCGCCGACGTGTACGTCGAGAGCGACGTGCCCGCGGGCGCGGGCCTGTCCTCCTCCGCCGCCCTGGAGGTCGCCACGGCCCTGGCGCTCACCGAGCTGCACGGAGCCGCCTGCGACCGCCCCGCCCTCGCCCGGCTCGCGCAGCGCGCCGAGAACGCCTTCGTGGGCGTCCCCTGCGGGCTCATGGACCAGGCGGCGTCCGCCTGCTGCACCGCCGGCCACGCCCTGCACCTGGACACCCGCGACCTGGCGCTGCGCCAGGTGCCCTTCGACCTGGCCGCGCACGGGCTGCGGCTGCTCGTCGTCGACACCCGCGTCC
>NZ_JBAMDC010000060.1:0-26420 GCF_036961605.1 Streptomyces sp. KLMMK | reverse complement strand
TGCGGCGGCCCCCCGGCCCCGCTGACATGGAGGGGCGGGCAAAGGCAGCACCCGGACCGCCACCCGTACACACCAGGCCCCCGCACGGCCGGCACAGCGCAAGGAACGAAGTATGGCGATCACCGTGGTCATCGCGGACGACCAGGAGATGGTCCGCACCGGCTTCCGCATGATCCTGGAGAGCCAGCCCGACATCGAGGTCGTCGCCGACGTCGTGGACGGCGAGGCCGCCCTCGCCGCCGTCGAGAGGTACGAGCCCGACGTGCTCCTCCTCGACATCCGCATGCCCAAGCTCGACGGCCTGGAGGTCACCCGCCGCCTCTCCGAGCGGGCCGCAGGCCGCCCGGAGACCGGCCGGCGCCCCCGCATCGTCATCGTCACCACCTTCGACCTCGACGAGTACGTGCACACCGCGCTCCGCAACGGCGCCTCCGGCTTCCTGCTCAAGGACGCCAGCCCCGCCATGCTCGTCGAAGCCGTGCACGCCGCCGCCGTCGGCGACTCCCTCATCTCGCCCGCCATCACCGTCCGCCTCCTGCGCGACATGGCCCCCGCCGACCCGGCGGGCCCCGCCCGGGCCCCCTCCGAACCGCTCACCGACCGCGAGGCCGACGTGGTGCGCTGCCTGGCCCGCGGCGCCACCAACGCCGAGATCGCCGCCGAGCTCTTCGTCTCGCTGTCCACGGTCAAGACCCACCTGGCCAACGTGCAGCTCAAGCTCGACGCCCGTAACCGTGTCGAGATCGCGGCGTGGGCCTGGGAGAGCGGACTGGCCACGGGCAGCGCATGAACAGAGTGGCCGGGTGGGCCGCCCGGCACCCCCGGCGCGCCGCCGCCGCGAAGGCCGCCCTCGCCGTCGCCCTGCTCTGCCTGGTCGTCGCCGAGAGCATCGTCCTCGCCCGGCAGCCGAGCCGCCCCCACGCCATGGTGCTGGCCTCGGGCATCGCCGTCTGCCTGTGCGCCGTCCCCTACAAGTGGATCCCCCTCACCGTGCGGGCCTCCGCCGCCGTCGCCGTCTCCTGGACCACCAGCCTCGTCCTGATGACGGGCCGGCACCCCGAGACCGTCTGGGGCATGGGCGAGGCCATCGCCCTCCTCGCCCTCCTCACCTCCGTCCTGCAGCGCGCCTCCACGCGCGCCGCCGCGATCCTCGCCCCCATGCTCGCCCTCGCCTGCCTCGCCGCCCCCATGCGCGACCTCGACCCCGGGCCGTTCACCGCCGTCTTCTGCTGCCTCACGGTCGTCGTCACCGCCTATTCGGTGCTGCTGCGCAACCAGTCCGGGCAGCGCGTGCGCGACCTCACGGCCGTCCGCAACGCCGAGCGCCTCGAACTCGCCCGCGAGCTCCACGACCTCATCGCCCACCACGTCACCGGCATCGTCGTCCAGGCCCAGGCCGCCCGCTTCACCGCCCTCGACGGGCCCGCGGCGGCGGCCGCCTTCGAACGCATCGAGCTGTCGGCCGGCGAGTCCCTGAGCTCCATGCGCCGCCTGGTGGGCATCCTGCGCGAGGGCGACGCCGAGACCGAGCCGGTGGCGGGCCTGCCGGAGGTACGCGCCCTCACCGAGGCCTTCGCCCGCACCGGGCCGCCCGTCACCCTCTACATCGAGAAGGGGATGGAGGAGTGGATCCCCGCCGAGGTCGCCGCCGGCGTCCACCGCGTCGTCCGCGAGGCCCTCACCAACATCCGCAAGCACGCCGCCGACGCCACGGCCGTACGGATCGGGATCCGCGGCGTCCCGGCCGGCGTCGAGCTGCGCATCGCCGACGACGGCAAGCACGCGGCCGTCCTCTCCGACAAGGCCCGCGGCGGCGGCTTCGGGCTCGTCGGCCTCAGCGAGCGCGCCAAGGCCATGGGCGGCATCCTGCGCGCGGGCCCCGCACCGGAGGGCGGCTGGGAGGTCACGGCGCTGTTCCCGGTGGAGCGCAGGAGGTAGGCGGCGGGCCCGGGCGGCGCGGGACCGGTGTGAGGCCGGGCCGGTGCGGGCCGGACCGGCGTGCGCCCGGGGCGGCGCGGGCCCCCACCCACCCGCACCGCGTCCTAGAGCGACTGCCCGTAGCAGAGGCAGAAGGGGTGCCCCGCAGGGTCGTTGAACACCCGGAAACCCTTCCGCTCGCCGCCGCTGTCGTGGAGGAACTCGGCCCCCAGCGCCATCACCTCACGCTGCGCCCGCTCCACGTCCTCGATCGTGTCCACCTCGAAGTCCAGGTGGAACTGCTGCGGGAACTCCGGGTCCGGCCAGCGCGGCGGACGGTGGTCCTTGGCCTCCTGGAAGGCGATCCGCTGCCCCGCGGCGGACGTCAGCCACACCCACTCCGGGTCGGAGGCGTCCACCTCCCAGTCCAGGATCCGGGCGTAGAAACCGGCCAGGGCGGCCGGGTCCGGGCAGTCGACGACGGGATACATCAGTTTTGCGATCATGAAACGATCCTGCCCTCTTCCGGACAGGAGTCCAAGAGCCCCCGCACTTTTGTCCATGGGCGCCGCGCCCCGCGCCCACCACTGTGAGCCGTGACCACAGGTACGGAGGAGGAACACGGCGTGAACGTCGACCCAGGGACGCGGCAGCAGCCCCCGCACGACGACGGCGGAGCGCCCACCCGGCGCGCAGTGCTCACCGCCGGCGCCATCGCGGGAATCACCGGAATCACCGGCACCGCCGGAGCCGCCGGAATCACCGCGCTCGCCGGGACGGCCGCGGCCGCCACCCCCGCCCCGCCCGCCGCCGAAGCCGTCCTGCGCTCCGCCGACCTCGACGTCCGCATCGACACCGCCTTCCCCCGCGTCATCGCCTACACCCACCGCCCCACCGGAGACGTCCTCCACGCCCAGGAGGACCCCGTCACCTCCCTCCTCGTGGACGAGAAGGAACACACCCCCCACGTCACCTCCACCGTCCACGCCGACCGCGCCGCCTACGTCCTCACCCTCGACGGCGGCACCCGCATCGACGCCGAGATCCACGTCGACGGCCTGCTCGTCCACTGGCGGATCACCCGCATCGCCGACACCCCCGCCCTGCCCGTCGGCACCCTGCGCATCCCCGGCCTGGCCCTCCTCAGCGTCCGCAGCAGCCAGCCCGGGGCCGCACTCCTCGCCGCCCGCATCCACCTCGACAAGGCCAGGAGCGGCGACACCCTCGTCCGCCCCGGACCGGACACGCCCGCCGACGAGGCGCCCATCGGCTGCGCCTACGCCGTCGTCAGCACCGGCCGGCTCGCCGCCGCCGCCGACACCAACACCGTCCAGGACCGGACCGACGCCGCCACGGCCTGGGAGAACGGCCGCTTCCGGCGCCAGACCCTCACCCGCACCGGCTACACCAAGACCCAGCTCACCTGCGGCCAGTGGACCCACCGGGCCGCGGGAGCCCACCGCACCGACACCGAACCCCTGCCCTACGCCACCGTCGTCCTCACCCGCGACCGCAACGGCGACGGCGACGCCGACTGGCAGGACGCGGCCATCGCCCTGCGGGACATCACCCCCGAGCCCCTCGGAGCCGCCGAACAGCACCTGCGCGTCGTCCCCCACATCGCGTTCAACTTCGCGAGCCAGGCCACGAACCCCTTCCTCGCCACCCTCGACGACGTCAAACGGATCGCCCTGGCCACGGACGGGCTGCGCCAGTTCACCCTCCTCAAGGGCTACCAGTCCGAAGGCCACGACTCGGCCCACCCCGACTACGGCGGCAACTACAACACCCGCGCCGGCGGCCTCGCCGGCCTCAACGCCCTGCTGCGCGCCGGAAAGCGCTGGAACAGCGACTTCGCCGTGCACGTCAACACCACCGAGTCCTACCCGGTGGCCCATGCCTTCTCCGAGACCCTCGTCGACAAGAACGACAGACAGTGGGACTGGCTCGACCAGTCCTACCGCATCGACCCCCGCCGCGACCTGCTCTCCGGCGACGTCGTGCGCCGCTTCCGGCAGCTGCGCGACGAGACCGACCCCGCCCTGAACACCCTCTACATCGACGTCTTCCGCGAGTCCGGCTGGAACTCCGACCGGCTCCAGCGCGCCCTGCGCGAGCAGGGCTGGCAGATCACCAGCGAATGGGGCCACGGGCTGGAGCGCTCCAGCCTGTGGGCGCACTGGGCGAGCGAGACCGACTACGGGCCCGACACCTCGCGCGGCATCAACTCCCGGCTCATCCGCTTCGTCCACCACCACCGCAAGGACGTCTTCGCCGACAAGTGGCCGCTCCTCGGCACCGCGAAGCTCGGCACGTTCTCGGGGTGGCAGGGCAAGACCGGCTGGGAGCCCTTCCACCGCCTGCTGTGGACCGAGAACCTCCCGGCCAAATACCTGCAGGCGTACCCCGTCCGCACCTGGGGCGAGCACGAGATCACCTTCGAGGGGCCGGAGCGGACCGCCGTCGGCGACGCCGACGGCACCCGGACCATCACCACGGACGGGCGCGTGGTCTACCGCGGCGGCACCTACCTCCTGCCCTGGGAGCCGCGCGAGGCCCGCGACCCCGCCAAGCTCTACCACTACAACCCGCAGGGCGGCGCCACCCGCTGGCGCCTGCCGCGCGGCTGGGCGGGGCGGCGCACGGTCGTCCTCCACCGGCTCACCGACCAGGGCCGCGCCGGCGCCCTCGAACTGCCCGTCCGCGGCGGCGAGGTCACGATCGAGGCCGCGGCCGGGCAGCCGTACGTCCTCACCCGCGGCCCCGGCCGCTCGCCGGACCCCGCCTGGGGCGAAGGCACCCCCCTGCACGACCCCGGCTTCCACTCCGGCCGCCTCGACGGGTGGCAGGTCACCGGGCCCGCGGCGGTCGAACGCAGCCCCCTGGGCGACTGGGAACTCGTCGTCCGCGCCGGAGGAGCCGCCACGGCCGGCCAGCGGCTCGCCCGCCTCGGGCCCGGCACCTACGCGGCGTCCGTGCAGGTCGAAGTCGGCGACACCGCGGGGGAGCGGCGCCGGGCCGGCCTGGAGGTCCGCACCGCCGACGGCGTCACCGCCGCCAACTGGACGGACACCTCGACCGCCGTCAACTACGTGGCCGCCGACCGCAAGCACGGCACCCGCTTCCAGCGGATGTTCACCCGGTTCACCGTGCCGCCGGGCGGCGGTCCCGTCACCCTGACGCTGACCGCCGCAGAAGGGGACGCGCGCGTCCGCTTCGACGCGCTGCGGGTCGTCGCCGCGGGAGCGCCGGCCGCTCGCGCGGGTGCGCTCGTCGTCGAGGACTTCGAGCACGTCCCCCAGGGGTGGGGCCCCTTCGTCAAGGGCGACGCGGGCGGCACGACCGACCCCCGCACCCACATCGCCCAGCGGCACGCGCCCTTCACCCAGCGCGGCTGGAACGGCAAGGCCGTCGACGACGTCATCGACGGCACCCAGTCCCTCAAGTCGCGCGGCGAGAACACCGGCGTCGTCTACCGCACCGTGCCGCACACCGCCCGCTTCCGGCCCGGGCACCGCTACCGCGTCTCCTTCCGCTACGAGAACGAGGCCGCCGGGCAGTACGCCTGGATCACCGCCGTGGACGCGCCGGAGACCCGGGAACTGCACCGCACCCCGCTGCCCGCCGCCCACGCGCCCGCCACGCATACGTACGAGTTCACCGCGCCGGAGGCGGGGGAGGCGTGGGTGGGGCTGCGCAAGACGGGCGACGGCACCACCGCGGAATTCGTCCTCGACGGCTTCACGGTGCACGAGGCGGGCGGGACGGACGGGGCGGGCGGGACTGCGGAGGGGGCTGCCGCCCCCTGGTGAAAGCGCGCCGCCATGCGCGAAGATCGGCACACGGGGCCGACACCGCGGGAGGCCGGGACCCATGTACCAGACATGGATGCGCTACTTCACCCCCGGCCCCGTCCACCACCGCCTCGGCCTCGTCTGCCTCGGCGTCGGCCTGCAGCACGGGGCGCTCCCCGCGGTCGGCCCCCGCACCCTCGACCACCACGTCGCCGTCGTCGTCCACGCCGGCAGCGGCTGGCTGCGCACACCCGACGGGCGCGCCCGCACCGTCACCGGCCCCGCGCTCCTGTGGCTCGTCCCCGGCGTCCCCCACCACTACGGGGCCGCGGGCGGGACCGGCTGGGACGAGAGCTTCGTCGACTTCACCGGCCCGGCCGTCGCCGCCTATACGGAACTGGGCTGCATCGAACCCCACCGGCCCCTCGTGCCCCTCACGGACACCACGGCCGTCCGCGCCGTCGTCCACCGCATCGCCCGCGCCGCCCGCCGCGCCAATCCGCTCCTGGAGGTCGAGACCTCCGCGGCCGTGCACGAACTCCTGGTCGCCCTGCGCCGGGCGCGGGCCGACACCACCGGCGGCGGAGAACCGATACTTCAGGCCCTTGCCCGGGACGCCTTCCTGCCCCTGTCCGTCGCCCAGCACGCCGCCCGGCACGGCATGACCACCGCCGAACTGCGCGCCGCCGTGCGCCGCGGGGCCGGCTGCAGCCCCAAGGACTACCTGCTGACCATCCGCCTCGGCCGCGCCAAGGAACTCCTCGCCGCCACGGAACTGCCCGTCGCCGCCGTCGCCCGCCGCGTCGGCTACGCCGACCCCGCCTACTTCAGCCGCCTCTTCACCCGCCGCGTCGGCACCGCCCCCGTCCGCTTCCGCGCCCGCCAAGGGCGCGCCGTGCCCGGCGGCTGGAGCGCGCGCATCCCCGACCCGGACCACCCACCGGTGATCGCACCCCGCCCCTCCGCATAGGCTCGGTGACCATGAGCAACAGTTCCATGGACGAATCCGTACGGGCCGAGCTGGGCCGGCTGCGCGACAGCATCGACAACATCGACGCAGCGGTGATCCACATGCTCGCCGAGCGCTTCAAGGCCACCCAGCAGGTCGGCCACCTCAAGGCGGCCCACAAACTGCCCCCCGCCGACCCGGCCCGCGAGGCCCGCCAGATCGCCCGCCTCCGCGAACTCGCCGAGAACGCCAAACTCGACCCCGCGTTCGCCGAAAAGTTCCTCAACTTCATCGTCGCCGAGGTAATCCGCCACCACGAAACGATCGCCCGCGCGTAACGCTTCCAGCGCGGACGGCACGACGACGACGGGCCGCAGGCCGGTTCGGCACCATGAGCGCCGCACCCTTCCACCACGGCGACGCGACCGGACGGTGCCACACCCCCGGCGGACCGGCTGGGCACCGCCGGTCACCGCCGCGGGGGTTGCCCGCCGTGGCGGCGGGGCAGGGCGCGTGGCACGACTCCGGCGTGGAGCAGGCCCCTGGCGGGGCGGGCAGCCCGTTGCCCTCTCTTCCGCCGCGGCGGCGCTCGGCCGCGACGGCGCGTTCCGGCGGTGCCGTGCTCACCTGCCGGTTGGCTGGGCACCGCCGGTCACCGCCGCGGGGGTTGCCCGCCGTGGCGGCGGGGGGAGGGGATGCGGGGCCCCATATGTAAGCCGCGCCCCCTTCCCGCCGCGGCGCAGCCGAAGCCGCCCCGCGACCTCGAGCGAGCCCCCGAATACTTGCTTCGGCACAGCGCCGGCGATACGGCAGCATGAGCCCATGCCCGTACTCACACGCGATGAAGCCCAGGCCCGCGCCCGTCTCCTGGACGTCCACCGGTACGCCGTCGACCTCGATCTCACCCGTGGCGACGAGCTCTTCGGATCCACGACCCGCATCCGGTTCACCGCGCGCCACGCGGGCGACACCTTCGTCGAGCTCCGCCCGGCCGCCCTGCACCGCGCCGTCCTCGACGGCCGGCCGCTCGATACGGCCGCACTCGACGACAACCGGCTCGCCCTCGCCCTGACCCCGGGCGAGCACGAGCTGCTGATAGAGGCCGACATGCGCTACTCCCGTACGGGCGAGGGCATGCACCGTTTCACCGATCCCGCCGACGGCGAGACCTACCTCTACACCCAGACCTTCATCGACGACGTCCAGCGCGTCTTCGCCGCGTTCGACCAGCCCGACCTCAAGGCGGTCTTCGACGCGACGGTGACCGCACCGCCCCACTGGACCGTCCTCGGCAACGCCGTGGCCACCCGCACCGGCGACCCGGCCGAGGGCCGCTGGGAGCTGGCCACCACCCAGCCCCTGAGCACGTACTTCGTCGCCTTCGCCGCCGGCCCCTGGCACTCCGTCCGCACCGAGCACGCCGGCCTGCCCTTCGCCCTGCACTGCCGCCGTTCCCTCGCGCCGCACCTGGACGCCGACGCCGAAGAGCTCTTCGGCATCACGCGCCGCTGCTTCGACCGCTTCCACGAGATCTTCGACGAGCCCTACCCCTTCGACTCCTACGACCAGGCGTTCGTCCCCGAGTTCAACGCCGGCGCCATGGAGAACCCGGGGCTGGTCACCTTCCGCGACGAATACATCTTCCGCTCCGCGGTCACCGACACCGAGCGCCAGACCCGCGGCGTGACCGTCGCCCACGAAATGGCCCACATGTGGTTCGGCGACCTGGTCACCCTCCGCTGGTGGGACGACATCTGGCTCAACGAGTCCTTCGCGGAGTACATGGGCTACCAGATCCTCGCCGAAGCCACCCGCTTCGACGGCGCCTGGACCGACTTCGCCTGCGCCCGCAAGGGCTGGGGCTACGACGCCGACCAGCGCCCCTCGACCCACCCCGTCGCCCCCGACGCAAAAGCCGTCCAGGACACCGCCTCCGCACTGCTGAACTTCGACGGCATCTCCTACGCCAAGGGCGCCTCCGCCCTGCGCCAGCTCGTCGCCTGGCTCGGCGAGAAGGACTTCCTCGCCGGCATCAACGACCACTTCACCCGCCACCGCTTCGGCAACGCCGCCCTCGCCGACTTCCTCGACTCCCTGGCCCGCAACACCGACCGCGACGTACACGCCTGGGCGGCCATCTGGCTGCGCACCAGCGGCGTCGATACCCTCACCCCCACGGTCGCCGACGACGGCCGCGGCGGCTGGCGCCTGGACGTCCGCCACGACGGCACCCGCCCCCACCACCTGGCCGTCGGCCTCTACGACCACGCCCCCGACGGCTCCGGCGCCCTCGTCGCCCGCGACCGCCTGACCGCCGACCTGCCCGCGGGCGGCGGCACCCGCACCGTCGCGGGAAGCGGCCCCCGCCCGGCCCTCCTCCTGCTCAACGACGGCGACCTCACCTACGCCAAGGTCCGCCTGGACGCCGCGTCGTGGCAGACCGCCCTGGCCTCGCTGCCGGCGCTGCCCGACGCCCTCACCCGGGCCGTCCTGTGGAACGCCGCCCGCGACATGGTCCGCGACGGCGAGCTCGCCCCCACCGCATACCTGGACGCCGCCCGCGCCCACCTGCCCCACGAGACCGACGTGGCCGTCACCCGGGCCGTCCTCGCCTTCGCCCGCGGCCAGGCCGCCGACCGCTACGTCACCCCCGCCGACCGCCCCGCGGCCCTGACGGCCCTCACCGCCCTCGCCCAGGACCTCCTGGACCGCACCCGGGACCGGGAGGAGGACGGCACGGCCCAGGGCCTGCGCCTGACCGCCGTCCGCACCCTGATCGACAGCGCCACCGCCCCGGACACCCTCCACGCCTGGCTCCGGGACGGCACCGTCCCCGGCGGCCCGGCCCTCGACCCCGAACTGCGCTGGCGCGCCCTCGCCCGCCTCGCCGTCCTCGGCGCCACCACGGCCGCGGCCGTCGACGCCGAACTCGCCCGCGACCCGAGCGCGACCGGCCAGGAGGGCGCCGCCCGCTGCCGCGCCGCCCTCCCGGACCCGGCGGCCAAGGAAGCCGCCTGGCGCGCCATGTACGACCCGGACCACCGCCCGGAGCTCTCCAACTACCTCTTCACCGCCACCGCCGAAGGCTTCTGGCAGCACGAGCAGCTCGACCTCGTACGCCCCTACCTCGACCGCTACCACCCGGCCGCCGTCGCCCTCGCCGCCCGCCGCGGCCCCGCCCTGGCCACCGCCGCGGCCGCAGCCGGCTTCCCCCACCCCTTCGTCGAGCAGCGCACCCTCGACCTCGGCGAGGAGTGCCTGCGCACCGACGGCCCGACCCCCGCCCTGCGCCGCCGCCTCGGCGACCAGCTCGACGACCTGCGCCGCGCCCTGCGCATCAGGCAACGCCAGGCGTAACCCGCCGCACAAAACACCCGGGGAACGCCGAAGGCTCCGCACCCGGAAAGGGGTGCGGAGCCTTCGGCGTCCGAGATGTGTCGCAGCGGCGGCCTGCCGCTGTCAGCCGCGCGCCTCACGGGCGGCGTCGGAGGCCTGCGCGGTGCGCAGCTCCTCCAGGAAGCGGTCCACCGTGCCGTTCTCGCGGGCGGACTGGGCGACGTCCTCACCGACGATGCGGCCGGCCAGCTCCGTGGCCAGCACGCCGACCTGCTGGCGCAGCTCGGCCTCGGCGACCGCGCGCTCGGCGTCGATCACGGCGTGACCCGCGGAGATGATCTCCTCGCGCTGGCGCTGGCCCTCGGCACGCAGCTCGGCGATGATCGCCGTGCCCTGCTCGAGCGACTCCTGGCGCAGGCGCGCGGCCTCGTGCCGGGCCTCGGCCAGCAGCTCCTGGTACTCGGTGTGGACCCGGGCGGCCTCCGCGCGGATCTCCTCCGCCTCGTCGAAGCGGCCGTCGGTGGCCTTCTCGCGCTCGACGAGGACCTTGTTGATCCGGGGCAGCAGCACCTTCGCCATCACGGCGAAGACGATGAAGAACAGCACGGCGCCGAGCACGAGCGGCGCGGGCTCGGGCTTGAGCGGCCCTACGTCGAGAGCGAGAAAGTTCATGGCCATGGGGTGCAGATTAGTCGACGGAACGGGGTGCGTCCGCCCCGGACCCCATTAGCAGACACATCTCACCCCGGTTGCACGGCCTTCCCCCCATCGAGCGAAACCCGCCGCTACGCCGGTCACCGAACGTGCGCCGAACGTAACTTGTTGCAGTTGCCGCTCGTCACAGCCCGGACCGACCCCACAGCATGCGCTCGAAGTCAACCCAAAAGGGGCAAAGTTAAATGCCTGCGCCCGCCGGCCCCACCGTCGCCTCCCCCCACGACGCCGCAGACCGCACCCCCGCCCCCCTCGCCGGCGGCACCCGAGGACCCGAAGCCCTGCACCCCCTCCTCGGTACCGTGCTCGACGCCCTCCACGAAGGCGCCGCCACCCGCCGCGGCCCCTTCCCGGCCGGCGGCCCCGAAGCCGTCACCGCCCGCGTACGGGCCCGCGCCGCCCCCGCCCTCCCCGAGACCGGCACCGGAGCCCACGAGGCGCTCCGCACCCTCGTCGGCGCCCTGGCCGAGGGCGCCGCCGACCCGGCCCACCCCCACTGTGCCGCCCACCTGCACTGCCCGCCCCTCGCCCTGGCCGCCGCCGCGGACCTCGCAGCCGCCGCCCTCAACCCCTCCCTCGACTCCTGGGACCAGGCCCCGGCCGCGACCGCCCTCGAAGCCCTCACCACCCGCGCCCTGGCCGCCCTCGCCTACCCCCGCCACCCCGACCCGGACGCCCTCGTCACCACCGGCGGCACCGAGTCCAACCAGCTCGCCCTCCTCCTGGCCAGGGAAACGGCCAGGGAAACGGCCGGCTTCCCGGCCGCGGAGACGACCGGGAAGCCGGCCGGCGAGCCGGCCCGCGCCGCAACCGGGAAACCGCCCCGAGCACCGTCGAGAGACCCGGCCACCGGAACCGCCCCGGAACCGGCCGGGCGCACCACCCGGCCCCTGCGCATCCTCTGCGGAGCCAACGCCCACCACAGCATCCACCGCGCCGCCTGGCTCCTCGGCCTGCCCGCACCCCTCACCCTCCCCACCCCCACCGGCATCCTCGACCCCGCCCTCGTACACGAAGCCCTCACCGACCCCGCCACCACCGGCACCCCCACCCTCGTCATCGCCACCGCCGGCACCACCGACACCGGCAGCATCGACCCCCTCCCCGCCATCGCCGCCCTCTGCCGCACCCACCGCGCCCGCCTCCACATCGACGCCTCCTACGGCGGCCCACTCCTCTTCAGCGACACCCTCCGCCCCGCCCTCAACGGCCTCGACCACGCCCACACCATCGCCATCGACCTGCACAAACTCGGCTGGCAACCCGTCGCCGCCGGCCTCCTCGCCGTCCCCGACAGCACCGCCCTGCACCCCCTGGCCCACCACGCCGACTACCTCAACGCCCCCGACGACACCCGCGCCGGCCTCCCCGACCTCCTCGGCCGCTCCCTGCGCACCACCCGCCGCCCCGACATCCTCAAGATCGCCGTCACCCTCCGGGCCCTCGGCCGCCGCGGCCTCGGCGACCTCGCCGAACGCGTCTGCACCACCGCCCGCCACTTCGCCGACCTCATCGACGCCCACCCCGGCTTCGACCTCTACGCGCCCCCCACCCTCAGCACCGTCCTCTTCCGCCCCACCCCCACCGACGACCCCACCACCGCCGAACTCCGCCGCACCCTCCTCCACCACGGCCACGCCGTCCTCGGCCGCACCACCACCCCCGAAGGCCTCTGGCTCAAAGCCACCCTCCTCAACCCCCACACCACACCCGACGACCTCCGCACACTCCTCACCCTCGTGGAAGGCCAGGTACGCCGATGAAGACCCCGCCACCCCCCAAGAACCCCCCGCAGAACACCCCCGGCACCCCCCCGCCCCCCAAGCCCGAAACCGCCCCCGAAACATCCACCTCCCCCCAGACCACCCCCGACCAGCCCCTCGACATCGCCGGCATCGGCATCGGCCCCTTCAACCTCTCCCTCGCCGCCCTCGCCCACGGCATCCCCGGCCTCCGCACCGCCTGCTACGACCAGAACCACACCTTCCGCTGGCACGCAGGCCTGCTCATCGACGGCACCACCCTCCAAGTCCCCTTCCTCGCCGACCTCGTCACCCTCGCCGACCCCACCAGCCCCTGGAGCTTCCTCAACTACCTCAAATCACGCGAACGCCTCTACCCCTTCTACTTCGCCGAGCGCTTCCACATCCAACGCGCCGAATACGACGCCTACTGCCGCTGGGTCAGCCAATCCCTCCCCGGCCTCCACTTCGGCCACCAGATCGACGCCATCCGCTGGAACCCCGAACGCAACCTCTTCGAAATCGACTTCACCCAACTCGACACCGACGGCGAAGCCGAAGCCCTAGGCCGCACCTACACCCGCAACCTCGTCCTCGGCGTCGGCACCGCCCCCTACGTCCCCGACCCCCTACGCCCCCTCGTCGACGCCCCCGCCGTCCCCGTCATCCACTCCGCCGACTACCTCGACCACCGCGAGCGCATCCTCGCCGCCGAACACATCACCGTCATCGGATCCGGCCAATCCGGCGCCGAAGTCTTCCTCGACCTCCTCCGCAACCGCCCCGCCGGCCGCGAAAAACTCCACTGGCTCGCCCGCACCCCCGCCTTCGCCCCCATGGAATACAGCAAACTCGGCCTCGAACAATTCACACCCGACTACACCCGCTACTTCCACGCCCTCCCCGAAGCCGTCCGCAACCAACTCCTGCCCCAGCAATGGCAACTCCACAAGGGCATCGCCGCCGACACCCTCGCCGGCATCCACGACGAGCTCTACCGCCGCAGCCTCCACGGCGGCTGGCCCGACACCGTCCTCACCCCCGGCGTCTTCGTCCGCACCGCCGGCCGCGTCGGCACCACCCGCGTCGAACTCCACCTCGAACACGCCCAGCAAGGCACCCGCTCCCGCGTCACCACCGACGCCGTCATCCTCGCCACCGGCTACCGCGAACGCCCCGTCGACACCCTCCTCGCCGCCCTCGACCCCTACATCCGCCGCGACCACAGCGAACGCCCCCGCATCGACGAAAACCACCGCCTCGTCCTCGACCCCCTCGTCCGCGGCGCCATCCACGTCCAGAACGCCGAACGCCACACCCACGGCGTAGGCACCCCCGACCTCGGCCTCGCCGCCTGGCGCAGCGCCACCATCCTCAACGCCATCACGGAAAAGGCGGCCTACCCCCTACCGGAGCGGACCGCCTTCACCACCTTCGGCCTGGAACCGCGACCTCAGCCACGACCCCGAGCCACCACATCAGAAGACCGGCGCACCATCCCGCGTCAGCTTCCAGTCCACTGAGGCGAACTTCGCCACATCGATCGTCCCCTGAGCCTTCACCCAAGAAATGATCGTGTTACGGATCTCCTCCGAGTTCGCCCACACCTGCTTCGCCCGAGCCACATGCGGGAAATTCCCCCCACCACTGGCCCGGTAATTATTCACCGCCAGCACAAACTGCGCCGCGTCGTCCAGCGGCTTCCCGTCAAACATCAACTTCGCGATCCGCGACCCCGGCGCCTTCGCGATGTCGATCTCATACGAGAGGCCGCTGACCGCGTCATAGTTGTAATCCGGAATGCTCTCCGCATTCGTCAGCTTCGCCGGATCCACCGAACCCCCAGCAGGCGTCCGCACAAAATACCGCGCCGAGAACTCCAGATACTCACGCAGCTGCGCACCCGTCAGCACCCGCGCCTCCAGGGTGTTCTCGAACGGGTACAGCCCGGCCACCTCGCGGATCGTCACCTTCCCCGCCGGCACCGCCGCCGTCCGCGAGAAACACGACGCCTGCGACAGCACGGGCAGCGCCGCATGAGCCGTCCCGGCCAGCGCCGCCTTCACCGTCTCCCTCTGCACATGGTTGATGAAGTCGATGATCGGCGTGTCCTTGTACGCCGCCTCGGCGGCGCTCATCGCCGCGGTCGACGTACCGATCACCTGGTTCACATACGCCACGACCTTCTCGTGCTCGTCGCGCAGCAGCCGGGTGATCTTCTTGTCCTCGGGCACCGTGTTCGAGTTCAGCACCTTCGCCGAGACCGACTCCACCTGCCAGCGCCCCCGCTCCCACACCAGGCCGAAATCGAAGAGCGTCAGCCGCTGACCCCACTTCAGCGGCTCGGACAGCACGACCTGCTTGCCCGTCTTCTTGTTCACCACCCGGTACTCCGGGATCTCCGTATGCGCATGACCCACCAGGATCGCGTCGATCCCCGGCACCTGCTCCGCCACCAGCGCCGCCGCATTCTCGATGTGCGGCAGCTGATCACCGTACGAAGAAGTCCCGCTCGAACCCGAATGCGCCGAGACGATCACCACGTCCGCACCCATCGAACGCAGCCGCGGCACCCACTTCGCCGCCTGCTCCTCCAGACCCGGGAACACCATCTTCCCCTGGACATTCGCCTTGTCCCAGATCGCGATACCCGGATTCGTCAGCCCCAGGATCGCCACCTTCACATCCCGCCCGAAAGGCGTGCACACCCGCTTCATCACATAGGGAGCAAACGCCGGCCGCAGCGTCTTCGCATCGAGCGCATTCGCCCCCAGCAGCGGGAAGTCGCACTGCTCCTCGAACTTCCGCAGCACCGGGATACCGTAATTGAACTCGTGATTCCCCAGCGCCGCCGCGTCGTACCCGATGGCATTCATCGCCTGAGCCATCGGATGCACCGGGCCGTGCGCCTTGGTGATCGGATCCACCTTGGCGTAGTAGTACGACAGCTGGGTGCCCTGGATCGTGTCACCCGCGTCGATCAGCAGGGTGTTGCGGCGCCCCTTCTCCGCACGAACCTGATTCACCAGCGTCGAGATCTTCGCCAGGCCCACGTCATTGTGCGCCTTGTCATCGAACTCGGCGTCCGTGAAGTAGTCCCAGTTGAAGACGTTCCCGTGCAGGTCCGTCGTCCCCATCACGGTAAACGAGTACTTCCGCTTCCCCCGGCCGCCCGTCAGGCCCGCATCCACCTCCCGCGCCTCGGCCGACCCGGCACCCACCGCCCCCACGAGCGCGACCCCCGCGCCCGTCGCGGCGGTACGCCCCAGAAAATTCCTCCGGTTCAGCGGCACTTCTTCTCCCCAAGTCACAGTGCAAGTCACAGCGCACGTCACAGCGCACGTCACAGTGCTGACAACGCGCGTAGATTCTGACCCGGCCCACCCCGCCCGCGACACCCTCCCAAGGTTGCGATCCGGTGACTCCCCGGTAACTCCGCCGGGAGAACCAGAAGGCCACACTGATCGCATGACCACACCCGCACCCCTGCCCTACGGCACCCCCGACACCCCCCGCGTCTCCGTCCGCGGCGAAGCCCGCCTCGAAGTCGACCCCGAAATCGCCCGCCTCGGCATCACCGTCACCGCCCGCGGCACCGACCGCACCACCACCCTCCACGACCTCACCCAACGCAACTCCCGGGCCCTCGACCTCGTGAAGTCCTACGGCGACGCCGTCGAAAAAATAGAGACCGGATACCTCAGCATCACCCCCCAACTCACCGAAAAAGGCCGCGGCGAACGCATCAGCGCCTACAACGGCAGCATCCACCTCACCGCCACCATCAACGACTTCACCCGACTCGGCGAACTCACCGCCCGCCTCTCCGACCTCCCCCTCACCCGCATCAGCGGCCCCTGGTGGGCCCTCCGCCCCGACTCACCCGCCCACACCGAAGTCCGCCGCAAAGCCGTCCACGAAGCCGTCCAGCGCGCCCGCGCCTACGCCGACGCCCTCGGCACCGAACTCGGCGCCCTCCTCGAACTCGCCGACGACGGCGCCGAACCCGCCGGCCGCCCCTCACCCCCCGGCGCGATGCGCCGGGGACGGCCCGGCGCCGGCGGATTCGCGGGACCCGCCGCCCCCGCACCCGAACTGGATCTCGAACCCCAGCGGCAGACCGTCCGCGCCCAGGTCAGCGCCCGCTTCACCATGACCCCGCCCCAGCTCTGACCCAGCCGGCACAAAGCCCCGAGGGTGCTCATCGGAGCGCGCACGCGCACATTCACTCGTTGTCAAAAACCTTTTACCGAAAGGCCGTTGGGCTGTCGCGGCCGACGGATTCGCTACCCACTGGTAGGTCGTAAGGTCGAGTCATGCGCCGAGCAAAAATCGTCTGCACCCTCGGGCCCGCCACCGACTCGTACGAGCAGATCAAGGCACTCGTCGACGCCGGCATGGACGTCGCCCGCTTCAACCTCAGCCACGGCACCTACGCCGACCACGAGGCCCGCTACCAGCGCGTACGCAAGGCCGCCGAAGAAGCCGGCCGCAGCGTCGGCGTCCTCGCCGACCTTCAAGGCCCGAAGATCCGCCTCGGCCGCTTCCACGAAGGCCCCGTACTCCTTGAACGCGGCGACGAATTCACCATCACCGTCGAACCCGTCGAGGGCGACCGCCACACCTGCGGCACCACCTACGACGGCCTCGCCGCCGACGTCACCAAGGGCGAGCGCATCCTCGTCGACGACGGCCGCGTCACCCTCGAAGTGACAGAGGTCGACGGCCCGCGCGTACGGACCATCGTCATCGAAGGCGGCATGGTCTCCGACCACAAGGGACTCAACCTCCCCGGCGTCGCCGTCTCCGTCCCCGCCCTCTCCGAAAAGGACGTCGAAGACCTGCGCTGGGCCCTGGGCATCGGCGCCGACATCATCGCCCTGTCCTTCGTCCGCAGCGCGGACGACATCGTCGACGTCCACCGCGTCATGGACGAGGAAGGCCGCCGCCTCCCCGTCATCGCCAAGATCGAAAAGCCGCAAGCGGTCGAGAACCTCGACGGCATCGTCGCTGCCTTCGACGGCATCATGGTCGCCCGCGGCGACCTGGGCGTCGAAATGCCCCTGGAAACCGTCCCGATCGTCCAGAAGCGCGCCATCAAGCTCGCCAAGCGCAACGCCAAGCCGGTCATCGTGGCGACGCAGATGCTCGACTCCATGATCGACGCCTCCCGCCCCACCCGCGCGGAAGCCTCGGACGTCGCCAACGCCGTCATCGACGGCACGGACGCGGTCATGCTCAGCGGCGAGACGAGCGTGGGCAAGTACCCCGTCGAGACGGTCAAGACCATGGGCCGCATCGTCGCCGCGGCGGAGGAGGACCTGCTGGCCAAGGGCCTGCCGCCCCTGAGCGAACGGAGCAAGCCCCGCACCCAGGGCGGCGCCGTGGCCCGCGCCGCCGCCGAGATGGGCGACTTCCTGGAGGCGAAGTTCCTGGTCGCCTTCACCCAGTCCGGCGACACGGTACGCAGGCTGTCGCGCTACCGCTCCCCGATCCCGCTGCTGGCGTTCACGCCGGAGGCGTCGACGGCGGCCCAACTGAGCCTGACGTGGGGCGTGGAGACGTTCCTGGGGCCGATGGTGCAGACGACGGACGAGATGGTCGACCAGGTCGACGAGTATTTGTTGAGGATCGGGCGCTGCCGGCGGGGGGATCGCGTGATCATCACCGCGGGTTCGCCGCCGGCGACGCCCGGCACGACGAATATGGTGCGGGTGCACCATATTGGGGAGGAGTAGGAGTACTCCGTCAGTACTTGGGGCCTATGTGGGCGTCCATGAGGGCGACGGATGCTTTGCGGGCTACGGAGATGTTGAAGGGGTCGCTGCCGCGGGCCAGGGTGGTCCACTCGACGCCCACCTTGGTGAGAGTGTCGCAGTACAACTTGCGGATGTCGTCGGACTTGTTGGCGAACATGTAACGCGGGTACTCGTAGCGCTTGCGCGCTCCGTTCACCATCCTGGTGGTCCAGTTCGTGACCCTGCATCCATCGGAGTGGATGAGTCCTCGTAAGAACTCCCAGGGATGAGCGTCCACGATGTCCTGCTGCCAGTCCTCCAAGGCGATACGTCGCTCATGCTTCTTGCCCGGCCCGTGCTGGGGAAACATGCATGGCCAGTGTGCCGAGTAGGACTTCACCTCCGTGCAGCCCTTCTTCTGCCGCCTGCCGGTGCTGGGCAGCGCCATGACCTTTCGCATGGCCTCCTCGGCTGCATCGATCAGGCCGGGCCATACGTCGCCGCAGTAGATGGACAGGTGGTTCTGTTTGGGCTTCGCGATGATGTGGCCATCGCCGAGATACAGACCGAGGAGGTAGGAGTAGGCCTGGTGGTCGAGCGCCCGGCCAGTGCATCTGGGGCAATCCGTCGGGCGTACGAACGATTCGCCCCTGCGTCTCCGGTCCTCGGACATCCACCAGCCGACAGTGCCACGGGGGATACCCAGCCTCTCGGCCACGATGCGATTCGGTACGCCGTCCCTCATCAGACTGACGGCGCGATTGCGCGTCTCCATGTCGTACACAGGGACGAGCCTCGGTGAGGTACCGCACCGGAAGACAGGATTCGAAGGTTCGTTCACCCTGACGAGCGAAGATTCCCTCGTGGCGGGAACCGATTGGTGACCTTGGAAAAGAAGGGAAAGTGCCCCGAGTCGGATTCGAACCGACGCTGAATGGGTTTTGAATCCATGGCCTCTACCGCTGGGCTACCGGGGCTAGCCTATGAAACCAAGGTTAGCGGAATCCCGCCGTGCGTCAAACATACCGCAGCTAGGTAGGCTCATGGGGCAGCACCTTGCCCTGGAACGAGGAGACCCGTGACCGCCGCCGAGCCCACGCCGCCCGTCGACGACGAGCCGCAGCACACCCCTCCGCATGTCACCCGTGTCGTGATCGCCGAGGACGAGGCCCTGATCCGTCTCGACCTCAAAGAGATGCTTGAGGAAGAGGGCTACTCCGTCGTGGGCGAGGCGGGCGACGGCGAGACCGCGGTCGCGCTGGCCCGGGAGCACCGCCCCGACCTGGTGATCCTGGACGTGAAGATGCCCGTCCTGGACGGGATCTCCGCCGCCGAGCAGATCGCCCGCGATTCGATCGCGCCCGTGCTGATGCTGACCGCCTTCTCCCAGCGGGATCTGGTCGAGCGGGCCCGGGACGCGGGGGCCATGGCGTACCTCGTCAAGCCGTTCAGCAAGAGCGACGTCGTCCCGGCCATCGAGATGGCCGTCTCCCGCTTCACGGAGCTGAAGGCGCTGGAGAAGGAGGTCGCGGACCTCTCCCAGCGGCTGGAGACGCGCAAGCTGGTCGACCGTGCGAAGAGCATCCTGCAGACGCAGTACGGGCTGACCGAGCCGGCCGCCTTCCGGTGGATCCAGAAGACGTCGATGGACCGCCGTCTGTCGATGCAGCAGGTGGCCGAGGCGGTCATCGAGGACGCCGAGGAGAAGAAGGCGGCGAAGGGGCAGTAGTCCCGGCTGTCGTCGAGAAGGGCCCGTGTCCGGTTCGTCCGGACGCGGGCCCTTCTCAGTCTTCGCCCAGGTACGCCTTGCGTACGGATTCGTCGTGCAGAAGATCGGCCCCGCTCCCGGAGAGGACGATCTTCCCGATCTCCATGACGTGGCCGCGGTCGGCGAGGGAGAGCGCGGCGCGGGCGTTCTGCTCGACGAGCAGGATCGTGGTGCCGGAGGCCCTGAGCTCGGTGATCGTGGCCATGATCCGCTGCATCATGATCGGTGAGAGGCCCATGGAGGGCTCGTCCAGCATGAGGAGCTTGGGGCGGGACATCAGGGCCCGGCCCATGGCGAGCATCTGCTGTTCGCCGCCGGAGAGGGTGCCGGCGGCCTGGCGGGCGCGTTCGCCGAGGATGGGGAAGAGGTCGTAGACGCGCTGCACGTCCTGTGCGATGCCGGTCGTGTCCTTGCGCAGGAACGCTCCGAGCTGGAGGTTCTCGGCGATGGTGAGGCGCGGGAAGATGTGCCGGCCTTCGGGGGAGTGGGCGAGGCCGAGGGCGACGACGCGGTGGGCGGGGACTCCGGTCAGGGGCCGGCCTTCGAAGCGGACGGTGCCGTCGAGGGGCTTGAGGAGGCCGGAGAGGGTGCGCAGGGTGGTGGTCTTGCCGGCGCCGTTGGTGCCGATGAGGGTGACGACCTGGCCTGCTTCGACGGTGAACGAGATGCCTTTGACGGCTTCGATCTTGCCGTAGGCGACGCGGAGGTTTTCGACTTCCAGGAGGGCGGTCATCGCTCGTCCCCTTCCTCCGTGCGGGCCTCGGCGGCGGCCACCTCCGCCGCTTCTTCTTCTCCGGGGGCGCCTTCGAAGGGGGTGCCGAGGTAGGCGGCGATGACGCGTTCGTCGGCCTGGACGGTCTCGGAGGTGCCTTCGGTGAGTTTTTCGCCCTGGACGAGGACGGCGACGCGGTCGCAGAGGTTGAAGATGAAGCGCATGTCGTGCTCGATGACGAGGACGGCGGTGCCCTGAGCGCGGATCGCGCGGACGAGGGTCTCGGTGGCGCGGGTTTCCTGGGGGTTCATTCCGGCGGTGGGTTCGTCGAGGAGCAGGAGGCCGGGGTCGCTGGCGAGGGCGCGTGCGATCTCCAGCTTGCGTTGTTCGCCGTAGGGGAGGTTGCGGGCGAGGTGGTCGCGTTTGGCGGCGAGTCCGGTGAAGGTGAGGAGTTCCATGGCGCGTTCTTCGGAGGCTCGTTCGGCGCGGCGGAATCCGGGGCCGCGGAGGAGGGCGGAGAAGAGGCCTTCTTTGGTGCGGGTGTGGCGGCCGACGAGGACGTTTTCCAGGACGGTCATGTTGGCGAAGAGGCGGATGTTCTGGAAGGTGCGTGCGATGCCGGCTTTGGTGACGAGGTGGGGTTTGGGCGGCAGGGTGGTGCCTTGGAAGGTGACGGTGCCTTCGGTGGGGATGTAGAGGCCGGTGAGGCAGTTGAAGAAGGTGGTTTTTCCTGCGCCGTTGGGGCCGATGAGGCCGACGATTTCGTTGCGGTGGACGGTGAGGTCGACGTTTCGGACGGCGGTGAGGCCGCCGAAGCGCATGGTGACGCCGGTGGCGGTGAGGGCGGGGGTGTCGGCGGGTGTCTCGGCGGGGGTGGGGGCGGGGGCGGCGGTGGTGGTCATGGGGTGGTCGCCTCCGCGTGCGTGAGGGTGCTGCTGCCGGTGGTTCCTTCGTGGAATTCGAGCTGCCGGCGGCGGTCGGGGATGAGTCCTTCGGGGCGGAAACGCATGAGGAGGATGAGGGCGGCGCCGAAGGCGAGCAGTTGGTAGTCGTGGAGGAACTGGAGTTTGGCGGGGATGAGGTAGAGGAGGGCGGCGCCGAGGAGGGGGCCGCTGATGGTGCCCATGCCGCCGAGGATGACGGCCGCGAGGAGGAAGGCCGAGTTGGGTGGTACGGGGCCGGCGAAGACGTATTGCTCGGGGACGACGGTGTAGGCGACGTGGGCCTGGACGGTGCCGGCGAGGCCGGCGAGGGTCGCGCCGAGGGCGAAGGCGAGGAGTTTGAGGCGGAAGCCGTTGATGCCCATGGCGGTGGCGGCGGTTTCGTCCTCGCGGATGGCGATCCAGGCGCGTCCGATGCGGGAGTCGCCGGCGCGGCTGAAGACGAGGACGACGACGATCGTGAACAGGAGCATCAGGAGGTAGTAGTTGGCGAAGGGGTTGAGGGTGATGCTGCCCAGGGTGTGGGTTTCGCCGAAGTTGTAGCCGAAGAGGACGAGGTCGGGGATGTTGGGGATGCCGTTGGGTCCGTTGGTGAGGGAGGGGCCGGATTCGCCGTTGAGGTTGCCGACGGTGATGCGGAAGATCTCTCCGAATCCGAGGGTGACGATGGCGAGGTAGTCGCCGCGCAGTCGCAGGGTGGGGGCGCCGATGACGACGCCGAAGACGAGTGAGGCGGCGGCTCCGGTGAGGACGGCGGCCCAGAACGGGAAGCGGATGTCCAGGGTGGAGGCGGTTGTGCCGGAGACGAGGGCGGCGGTGTAGGCGCCGACGCCGAGGAAGGCCACGTAGCCGAGGTCCAGGAGGCCGGCCAGGCCGACGACGACGTTGAGGCCGAGGGCGACGGTGGAGAAGATCAGGATGTTGACGGCGATGAGGGTGTACTGGTCGGTGTCCTGGGTGAGGGGGAAGAGGGCCGCGGCGACGAAGGCGGCGGTGACGGTGGGGGTGCGGTGTTTGGCGGTGAGGGCGGTGAGCCGCCCGATGAGCCCGGCCCGGGTGAGGGCTGCGGCGCTGAAGCCGGCCAGGAGCAGGAATCCGGTGAAGAGTTCTCCGTATGCGGTGCCGATGCCGTAGGTGACCAGGCCCAGGGCGAGGCCGAAGGACGCGGCGATGATGAGGATCTCGGCCCAGGCGGGCAGGGGGCGGGCGGGTGGTGGCCGTCGGTCGGTGCGGCCGGGGCGGAGGGTGCGCAGTACGGAGCGGAGGAGTGTTCCGGTGCGGGTGGTGCTCAGGCGGCTGTGGGGTGGGAAGGAGTTGGTGGTGCGCCGGTCGAGGGGGAGGGCGAGGGTGCCGAGGAGGGCGAGGAGGGTGGCGAGGGCGGCGGCGTATCCGCCGGGTTCGAGGTTGACGAGTCCGCCGAGTTGTACGGCGATGGCGATGAGTGTGTACCAGGTGGTGGCGAGGGTGGCTGTGGCGAGGAGTGCGGTGGCGTTGTGGCTGCCAGTGGGGTTGAGCCAGCGGAGGCCTGGGAGGTTCCAGGTGGTGAGGACGTAGAGGAGGGTGAGGAGTGCGCCGGTGAGGGTGAGGAGTTGGAGGCCGCCGGGGTAGCCGGTGATGGTGAGGTTGCCGGGGAAGTCGGTGGTCCAGGTCCAGGCGAGGAAGGTGGAAGCGGCGCTGAGGAGGGCTCCGGTGGTGGTGAGGATGCGGGCCGTGCCGAGGGGGAGGGGGATGACGGGGGTGGTTTCGGTGGTGGGGGTTGCCGGTCCCTTTCCGTTCTCGGCCCCGGCTCCGGCCTTTTGCCCGGTCCCGGTCCCGGTCCCTTTCCCGTTCCTGTTGGCGTCGTCGCCTGCGGTCTTCTGTGGATTCATCGTGCTCACGCCCGATCCGCGACACGTTCGCCGAGCAGGCCTTGGGGCCTGATGAGGAGGACGAGGATGAGGAGGGCGAAGGCCCATACGTCCTTCCAGCCGCCTCCGCCGAGTTGTTGCATTCCGGGGATGTGCTGGATGTAGGTGGAGGCGGCGGCTTCGGCGATGCCGAGGACGACTCCGCCGAGCATGGCTCCGTAGATGTTGCCGATGCCGCCGAGGACGGCGGCGGTGAAGGCTTTGAGGCCGAGGATGAAGCCCATTTCGAAGTTGATCTGGCCGGCGCGGAGTCCTGCGGCGACGGCGGCGACGGCGGCGAAGGCGCCGCCGATGGCGAAGGCCAGGACGATGATGCGGTCGGTGTTGATCCCCATGAGTTTGGCGGTGTCGGGGTCCTGGGCGGTGGCTTGCATGGCGCGGCCGGTGCGGCTTCGGGCGACGAAGAAGCCGAGGGCGAGCATGCACAGGGGGGCGGCGAGGAGGACGAAGACGTCGTCGCGCTGGATGTGGATGTTGCCGGCGAGTTCGAAGGCGTCGCCTTGGAACTGGGGGAAGCCGCGGGATTTCTTGGCGTCGGGGTAGAAGGCCCAGACGAGTTGCTGGAGGGCGATGGACAGGCCGATGGCGGTGATGAGGGGGGCGAGTCTGGGGGCGTCGCGCAGGGGCCGGTAGGCGAAGCGTTCCGCCGCGGTGGCGACGGCGACGGAGGCGAGGGCGCCGCCGATGAGCATGAGCGGGAGGGCGGCGGAGAGGGGGGTGTCGTGGGGAAGCCACAGGTGGATGCTGAGGGCGCCGAAGCCCCCGATCATGACGATCTCGCCGTGGGCGAAGTTGATGAGCTGGACGATGCCGTAGACCATGGTGTACCCGATGGCGATGAGGCCGTAGAGGGCACCGAGGGCGAGACCGTTGACCAGCGTTTGCGGCAGTTGGTGCACCGCTGGGCCTCCGATGCGGGTGTCGGATGTGGGTCCGCGCGAGGGCGTGGGATGCGTCCTCGCGCGGTGGGTGCGGTTTCCGCTGGGCCTGGTGGGGCCGCTGTTCCGTCCTTTGGGGCCGCTGTTCAGTCCTCTTCGGTTCTCGAAGAGGGCTTTCAGTCCTTGAAGGTGGCGCTCTTGAGGGACTGCCAGGCGTCGCCCTTGACCTGGTAGACGGTCAGCTGCTTGTTGGTGGTGTCGCCGTATTCGTCGAAGGAGACCTTTCCGGTGACGCCTTCGAAGGAGACTTTGCCCATGGCTTCGGTGACCTTTGCGCGGGCGTCGGCGGGGAGTTTGCCGTTGTTGTCGGCGACGACCTTCTTGACGGCTTGGACGATGGCCCAGGCCGCGTCGTAGGAGTAGCCGCCGTAGGCCGCGTAGGGGTCCTTGTAGCCGGCGTCCTTGTAGTTCTGGACGAATGCCTTGGCGGAGTCGAGGCCTTCGACGGGGTAGCCGACGGAGGTGCCGAGGTCGCCGTCGTTGCTCTCGCTGGAGGCTTTGATGAAGGCGGGGTCGTAGACGCCGTCGCCGCCCATGAGGGGGATGCGGGCCCCGGTCTTCTTGACCTGGTCGGAGAGGAGGCCGCCTTCGGGGTACTGGCCGCCGTAGTAGACGATGTCGGCGCCGCTGTTCTTGATCTTGTTGGCGACGCTGGAGAAGTCGGTCTCTTTGACGGTGATGTGGTCGGTGCCGGCGACTTCGCCGCCTAGGCGTTTGAATTCCTGGGCGAAGATCGAGGCGAGGCCGACGCCGTAGGTCTGCTTGTCGTCGACGACGAAGACTTTTTTCTTCTTGGCGTCCTTGTAGGCGTACTGGGCGGCGAAGCGGCCTTGGATGATGTCGGTGGTGGCGGTGCGGAAGTAGGTTTTGAAGGGGCGTTTCTTCTCGCCCTTGAGCCAGTTGTCGCCCTGGCTGAGTTCGGGGCTGGTGTTGGCGGGGGAGACCTGTGTGAGGTCGGCCCGGGCGAAGACGCCCTGCATGGACTGGGATACGCCGGAGTTGAGCGGGCCGACGACGCCGAGGACGGTTTTGTCGGCGACGAGTTTGGTGGCGTTCTGCTGGCCGGAGGCCGGGACGGCCTGGTCGTCCAGGGCTTCGGTCTTGAAGGTGATGCCCTGGACTTCCTTGTTCTTGTTGGCGGTGCGGGCGGCGAGGTCGACGGAGTTCTTGATGCCCTGGCCGAGGGCGGACAGGGAGCCGGTCAGCGGGGCGTCGACACCGATCACCACGGTGGTCTGCTTGCCGCTGCCCTGGTCGTCGTCGCTCTTGCCGCCGTCGCGTGAGCCGCAGGCGCTCAGGGCGAGCGTGCCGGCGGCGAGGGTGCTGGTGAGGATGAGCAGGGGACGGTGGCGCACGGTGTGTCCTTTCCCCGGCGGGGCGGTGACTGGCCGTGACTCTAGGGGGGTGCGGCTGCGGGGGGCAGAGGTGCTGGCCATGATGTGACTGTCTTGTTATGACGCAGATCACTTCTGGAGAATTTTGTGTAGCAGCCGTGAGCGAATGATCTTCGCGGATGGTGATTTGTCCCCCGAGTGCGGAGCCAGAAAGTGCAGTTCCGCTAAGCAGTCGAGGGTGTGAGGAGGGGTGATCGGGCCGCGCGGGCCGTGGTCCTGCCGACGATGCTACGTTTCCCGCACCGCGTGACGATTACACACGGTCACGTGGGGGGCCGCCAGTTCTCCGAGCTGCGGGTGGCCCCGCCGGCGGCCTCGCAGCGCTGCCGCGCCTGGCGGCGGACCTGTTCGAGGGCCGCGGCGGTCCCGTGCCTGCGCTGTTCGCCGCGGGCCGCCTGCACGATGTCGTCGTAGAGGGCGAACTGCTCGTTGGACAGGCCCTTCTGCTCCCAGTCGAGCCCGGCCCACTTGCTGCCGGTGAGGTCCTGCTCGGCCCAGTAGGAGATGAGCTTGGTGCACAGCTGCACGGGGGAGTCGGGCGTGGGGGAGCGCGGGGCCGGGCCGGCCGCG
>NZ_JBAMDC010000006.1:0-75049 GCF_036961605.1 Streptomyces sp. KLMMK | reverse complement strand
CGCCCGCACCGGACCGCCGCACGGTGATCGCTGACACGGCGATCGGCCTCGTCGCCGCCGCCGGGCTGCGCGGCCTGACTCACCGCGCCGTCGACGGCGCGGCGGGACTGCCGGCAGGCAGCACCTCGTACTACTTCCGTACGAGGACGGCCCTGATCGCAGCCTGTTACCAGCGGCTGGCGGAGCTGGACATCGGCGACATCGATGGTGGCGGCGCCCCCGCCGCGCTGCCGCCGGACCGGGAGGTGGCCGCGGCGGTCCTGGCGGGGCTGCTGCACCGCTGGCTGACAGTGGGGCGCGACCGCCAGCTGGCCCGTTTCGAGCTCAGCCTCGAGGCAGCCCGCAACCCCACGCTGGGGCCGGAACTCCACCGGGCGGGACAGGCAGCGCGCGCCCGTGCCGCCGGGATCCTGGCCGCGCTCGGCGCGGACCGGCCCCAGGAAGCCGCCGAACTCCTGGCGGCATGGATGGACGGGCTGCTCTACGACAGGCTCGCCGGCGCCCTCGCCCGCTCCCGCCCGGCCCCGGACCTGGCCGAACTGACCGCGACCACCCGCCGGATGATCGACGCGGCCCTCGCCGGGGCGCCCTGATGGCTGTCCCGGATCCGACCTTCGGGCTTGTCGGCCCCAACCCTCGAACCGCCATCCGCAAAGGCGTCGAGAGGCAGCCCCCGCGGCCGAGGGATCCCCCCCCCGCGTAGATGACCCCGCCGTAACTGTTCTGCCACGGAGAAACCATGCCGATCAAGCGCCATTCGGGTAACTCAAGTGACACGGCGCGCCCGGCCCCACGCCGGGTACGTGACCCCCGCCCGGGCAAGTGGTGGGGATACGCCGCTGCGGCATGGGGACTTCTGTTCGCGGTACCCAGCTTCGTCTGGGCGATGGGCAGCACCTTCGGCGCGCAGTCGACAGTGGCGCCTGCGCTGGTGAAGCTGGCCCGCGACGGGGTGCCATGGTTCCTGGCCGTCTTGTGGGTGACTGGTTTCCTCAAGCTCTTCGGGTCGCTGATCGGCATCGGCCTGACGCGGCTGCGGGGCACTCGGATCAGCCGCTTCCTCGTGTTCTGCGGCGGCGGCGCAGCCGTTCTGCTCGTCTGGCACGGCGGCCTCTTCGTCATCCACGGCGTGCTGGTCGAGGCCGGGACAGCCTCCGTCGAGCCCGGCCTGCTCGGGCTGACCCGCTGGTACCTCTACCTGTGGGGGCCATGGTTCATCGTCGGCGGCCTGGCATTCACCGCCGCCACCACCCAATACGTCTGCCGCCATGGCACCTCGCGCGAGATGCGGCTCTACGGTGCCGTTGGTGCGCTGGGCGCTCTACTCCTGTCGTTGGCATCAGCAGTCACCGGGATCGGCTGAGGGGCGCCCCGACTCCTGCGAGCGGCAGCGAACAGCGCGACCGAGCCGGCTGCGGTCGACTGCTGACTCCGGCGGGGTCGCCGGGGACATCACACGGGGGTGCGGGACCGGGGGAGCCGGGGGAGGAGCGGTGGCCGGTTCGGCCTGTGCCGCCCTGAATGGGCGTGCTGTACCTTCTGAACGTCCCGCCGGGCCGGGAGGCCGAGAAATGACCGAGCGTCATGCCGCGACGGAGAACCCCTTCTCGTGGCGTAAGCCTGCTCCACTCGGCTGGCCTGTCGCCTCCGACGAGATGCTCACGATCGCGGCACCTCTCCTCGCCGGCGCGAGCATCACCCTGCTGGGGGTGGTGATCGAGCAACGCGACGTGTTCCGCTGGGCGGATCCCCTGCTGCTCGCGCTCGTCCTTACGGTGATCTTCATGATCGTGGCGATGGTGTGGGGAGTCGGCGCTCGCGGCCACCTGTATTCCCGCAACGATCTCCAGGACTGGTGGGGCCCGCTCGACATGCTCCCTCCGGAACTGAACGAAGAACTGATCAGGGAGCAGCAGAGCCAGTTCGCGAGGTGGCTCAAAGGGATACGCCTCGCGATGCGCTGCTTCAACCTGGGCCTCGTGCTCCTGGCGGTGAGCGGCATCCTGGCGCTGATACCACCGGACCACGAGGCCACGCCCGTGTGGCGCTGGACCGCTGCCGGAGCCGTGGCCGCCACCGTCGTGGGTATAGGTGTCGTCAGGGCATGGCCGGGGGTCCGGTCCAGGGCATGGCCGGGGGACCGGAGATGAGGGGCCCCGGGCCCTCGGCAGCGGCCCGGATCGACTCGACGCAGCAGCAAGGAGAACAGTGATGCCAAGCGCGCCTCCCCGGCAGTGCCCTCTGTGCGGCGCCGCTCACGGTGAAAGGTCGGACCACTATCCCGGCTGCCCCCTGAAGGAGAAGGGGATCCCCTTCGCGGAGGCGGTCAAGATGACGCAGGAGGAAGCCGAGGAGCTGCTGAACCAGTAGCTGCCGACGTGGTTCGACCGGCCTCAGCGGTGCGGACGGCCGGCGCCGGGGCGGCCTTTACTGCCGCAGGCTTCCTTCACCGCTCCGGCGTACTGGCTGACGACCGGCACCGTGGTGAGGTCCTGCCGGCACACTGTGGACTCGACGCCGGTCGAGAGCTTCCGCACGGGAGCGAGGGGATCGTCGTCGCCGGAGGCGTGGGCGGGTGCGGCAGCCATACCGAGCATGACCGCACTGAGAGCGCTGAGAGTACTGAGAGCATTGAGGGTGGCGAACAGCTTCATGCCTCGGTTATCGATTCACCGGGCCTGAGGTTGCGCATCGATGGTCCTTACAGGTGTACGAAAGCACGTCGCGTCGGGGCGGTTCAGGAGAAAACCTGACCGTCTCAGCGGGTCCGATCGCACTGGGCGAGGTCCGTTTCCGCCAGAGGCTTTCCCTCCGGGGTCATGTACGTAGCCCAGAGAACCAAAGGAGCGGATCCTTCGTTGCGCCCCTCATGGACGTATCCCCTGCCCTCGGTGATGGAATCACCCGTGCGGTACACATGGACCCCGCCTGGGTACACGGGTGCGTAGTGGGTGAGCGTGCCGGATTTGACGACGCCGACCAGCTGGCCGTGGTGGCAGTGCTTTCCTGTGGAACCGCCCGGCGGGATGGTGACTTCACGGAAGTTGACCTGTACGGGGCCCGGGACAGCCACTTTCACCGGACCGGCCTGCCTCCCTTGGGCCACCTCCTTGATGCTGGGCGCCGGACTGGAGGCATCCGAGGGGAGGCAGAATCCCGCCGTCGCCACGAGGAACACTGAGGCGATGATCGCCCGCCGTCTGCGGGAGAGTGCCATAACCCGACTCCTTGTCGTCTTCGCGCTTTTGCGTGAGTCGATGAGCACAGCGCCTCTACTGATGCCCTGGCCGGCAGCTCCGCACCGGAGCGGAGACGCTCAAAACACCACGGACCAGCCCTCACGCGCGGCCTGGTCTGCCGTGTACGACACGCCGTGCACCTTCCTGCCGTCGGCGTCCAGGAGGGATATCTCGCCGCCGTGATTGCCGAGCTGGGCGCCGTCGGTGAGCGGGACGAGCAGGCAGGCGCCCGGGGCAAGGGGGCCCGGGGGTACGGTGCCGCCGTGGCCGAGCCGGTCGATGACGCGCCATCCGGTCAGGTCGACAGGGCCGGGCGAGGCGTTGATGAGGGTGACCTTCTCCTGTTCCGGCGCCGGACCACGGGGGTTGACGAGGGCCGCCACGATCCGTACCGGTTGGCTGTCCGGCTCGGGGCGGGTGCCGCCGCCCGGGGGCAGGGCGTGGCCGGTAACGTCATCTGTCTTCCACTGCTGGCTCTGGAAGGCGAGGAACACGGCGACCCAGCGGGACCGGCCCGGGAAGTGGATCAGCAACCCGCCGTCCTGCCACACCCCGTCGCTCTGCCGGAACTTGGGGCTGTTGCCCTGGTTCATATGGATGTCGTGAACGCCGTTGCCCGGCAGGAACCCGAAGACCTTGTCCTTGATCTTCTGCTCGGGGCCCCAGCGCTCGCCGAAGACGTACAGCCTGGCGGAAGGGTCCTCGACCGCGTCCCGCACGTAGTGGTCGAGGATGTCGGCGAGGTCGTTGTCGGGTCCCTCGACGTCGGGCGGGAGGGCCCGCATCTTCGACGGGTCGAAGAGGTTTCCGCGGACGAAGTCGAGGTTGGGTCCACCGGGCCCCGACGGCAGAGTGTTCCAGCCGCCGGCGAGGCCTGTGAGGCGGTCGGTGACGGGATGCCGGAAGTCCTCGTGGACGAGGTAGAGCAGCTCGGACGGCTGCTCCTGGGACTCCACGTTCACCGCGATGCGGTAGTGCGTCCCCTGATCATCCGTGAGATGGATTTGATAGTGAGGCGTATCGGCCGCACCCTCTCGGCGGGTGTCGACTGCGCGTGCGACGAGCACGCCGTATGTCTTCAGTGGCATGACGACCAACTCCCCCGTGGGGCCGGCGCGTCGCTCGCCCCGTGGGGGGAATGGTAATGGGCCCGTCGCCCCTATCGCCTGCCTGCTCGGTGATTTCTGTGTGCGGAAATACGGAATGGGCTCTTGCGCTTGTCGGGTGCGAACGCGACCGGCGTGCCGGCGGGTGCGGTCGCCTCCCCGGCGGAAGGGATGACGTCCCCTCCCTCGCAGGGCGGCGCCCACTTCGTCTTCGTCCAGGGCTGCATCGCGTGCCGGAGCCCCTCGCACACCCTGTAGCGTGTAACACATGAATAGCTCTTATGACCCTTACGAGTTGCGTACGGGTGTGCCCTCCGTCGCGGTCTTCCGCCGCCTGCGCACGGATGCCGGTCTCTCCGACAAAACCCCCGAGGCCGTCGCGCTCGCCCTGCCCAACACGTGGCACGGCGTGGTCCTCCACCACGAGGGCGAGCCCATCGGCATGGGGCGAATCATCGGAGACGGTGGCACTGCGTTCCAGATCGTCGACATATGCGTACACCCCGCGCACCAGGGCCGCGGCCTCGGCAGGCTCATCATGGCCGCACTCACCGAGGAACTGGAACGCCGGGCGCCCGCCACCGCTTACGTCTCTCTGATCGCGGACGGTCCCGCGCGCTTCCTCTACGAGAAATTCGGCTTCGCGGATACCGCCACGCACGGCTCGATCGGCATGTACCGCATGATGGGCGAGAGCTGACGCCCGGCGCCGCCGACGGCCGCAGCCCGTGTCGCGTCAGCCGAGGGCCTTGCCCGGTAGGGGCCACTGCCTGCGGGAAGGGATCAGCAGGCGCAGAAGGCGGGTGCCGCAGCGCAGCTTCCAGTCGTCCGGGTGCCTGATGCGCGCGATGAGGGCTGCTGTGGACCTGCCGATGGAGCCCATCGCCTCGGCTGCCGACACCGGGTCCAGGAGCCGGTCGCAGTTGAACCAGGCCAGGCCCCGGACGACGCGGATGCCGTAGTTCGTCAGGAGCTCGTCGTCGCGGGTGAACAGCCGGTCCAGGGAGCGCAGACCGCGGCAGTACCGGTCGGCCAGGTCGTCCTGCACCTCGTCGATGCACTTGGCGAGCAGCTCGTTCATCCGGTGGAAGTCGCCGATGTGGTCGTGATTGCTCCGTTGGGCGTTCAGGGACCGCAAGGCGAGGGGCAGGTCGTAGGACATGTGCGCCATCATGGAAAAGAGCACGTCCTCGAGGACGTAGGACCGCCGGGCCGTGGAGGCGGCGTATACGTCGCGCCATGGCTGCGGAACGGTCTCCGGCAGGTCCGCCCGGTCGACGACGGCGTCCCGGCGCGGTGGCCGGTCCCCGAGCCAGGTGTCGATGGCCGCTATCGCCGTGAAGTAGGCGGATGCGAGGGAGACGGACAGGTCGGCGACCCAGTGCGGCTCCCGGAACGCGAGCGCGTTCGTGCGCAGGCTCGCGGCCAGGCTGGAGGTGAGCCGGTAGTAGGTGTAGGCGAACACCGCACGGGGGTCGCGCGTTTCGTCGTAGCGCCTCACGTGGTCCGCGAGGCGGCTCACGACGCCTGCGACCTTCTCGGCGGGGGAGGGGCCCACGGCCGTCATGGGCGGTCTCCGGTGGTGCCGCCGGCCGCAGGGATCCGGGCGGCCTTTTCCGTGGCCTCGGCCCAGTCGCACACCAGCTGCCCGGCGAGTGTCCGCCGGTCGGCTGCCACCTGGTAGGTCGCGGTCCACGCGGTTCCCAGAAGAGGCATGTGGTAGGTGGACGCCATGCCCGTTTCACGGATTTCCGCAGGGTAGGTAAAGGTCCGTGCGAGGACCTTGGGCACGGGGCCGAATTGCTCGTCCGCGTGCACGATGACCTTGCGGCCATCGGCATCGAGGACGTAGCGCTCCTGCAACAGGTAGAGCGTCGCGCCGAATTTCGAGAGCCTGACCGTGTTGTCGGCCTCTCCGAAATCTCCCTCGCGCGGCTTGGCCACGATCGTGGAGTCCAGCCGGGGCGTGCCGGTGAGCCACTGGGCGACGCACATGGCGATGACCAGCAGCCGGTTCTTGGCACCGATCTCCCGGGCCCGCAGGAAGCGCCGCCACGAGGTGACGCGGAAGGTGAACGTCCCTCGCCAGACCCCGGTCCCCACCTCGAAGTAGTAGACGTGGCTGGGTGCTGTGGTTGTCACGGTGTGCAGGGTAATGCCGTGGCCCGTGCCCGCCGGGGAAGGCCGGCCTCGTGTTGCACCAGGGGCTTCCTGCGGGCGGGGCGGGCGGGGCGGACGGTCGGGCGTGCGGAACCCCAGGGGGCCGCGCATGTTCAGCGGAACCCCAGGGGGGCCGCGCATGTTCAACGGCATTCCTCGGGCGGCATGTGGCGAATGATCAGGTCGAGCAGCCGCTGGACGGCGGCGTCCGCGTCCGGGCGGAGGACGGCGGTGACATGGGTGTCCAGGTTGGGTGACGTGCCCCGGAGCGGGACGAAGGCGACTCCGGGGAGGGCGAATTCGCGCAGCGTCCCGGGGAGGGCGCTGACGCAGAGCCCGGAGGCCACGTAACTGAACAGGCCGGTGAGGTCGTCGGCGCCGGCTCGTAGCCGGGGAGTGAAGCCTGCTTCGTGGCAGGCGAGCTGGAGCTGCTGCGCGAGCGATGGCAGTGCCGTGGCGTCGGGCAGGACGAAGTCCTCCTCGCGCAGGTCGGCCAGTCCGATCGCTTCCTCGCCGGCCAGCCGGTGGTCGGTGGGGGACGCGGCGGCGAGGCGTTCGACGGCGACGTCCTGGGCGACCAGCTCGGCCGGTACGGGGGAGGAGTCGCGCAGGAAGCCCAGGTCGAGGGCGCCGGACTGGACCATCTCCGCCACGGAGGCCGAGGAGTCCTGGCGCAGCTTGATCCGCAGGCCGGGCATCTCCCTGGCGGCCGCGCGCAGCAGCCGCGGCAGATAGCGGTGACTGAGGATGCTGACGTACCCCACCCGCACGTCGCCCTCCAGCCCGTGTGCGACGCGCCGCGCCCGTTCGAGGGCGGCGTCCTGGAGGCTGAGTACCCCTCGTGCGCCCGTCGCGAAGACCGAGCCCGCCGGGGTCGGGTGCACACCGCGCGGCCCGCGCTCCAGGAGGGTTCCGCGGCCCGGCCCGGCTGCAGCTCTTCGCCCACGCGCTGGCGCCGCTCGCGGACCTGCCCGTCCTGGAGGTCGTCGGCGCGAGCCACATCGTCGCCGAAGCGGTCCACGACTACCTCGCCGGCTGAGCGTTCCCGACGCCGCCGGCGCCACCGGATACCGAGAGAAGCGTGAAGGCCATGGACAACAGCACCGAAACGGCAGCGGTGGACACCGTCCGCCTCCCGGGCCCGTACGTCCGCCTCCCGGGCACGTACCGGCGGGCCACGGTCATCGGCGGCGGAGTGATCGGCATCTCCTGGGCCGGCCTGTTCCTCGCCCACGGAATGGACGTCGTCGTCAGCGACCCGCGCCCCGACGTGGAGAAGCTGGTCCTCGACGGCTTGGAAGAGGTCGTCGAGGGCCTGGCCGGACTGGGCTGCCCAACCGAGGGCCTGACCGGCCGGCTGCGCTTCGAGGCCGACCTCGCCACCGCCGTCGCGGACGCCGACGTCGTCCAGGAGAACGGGCCCGAGCGCCTGGAGGTCAAGCAGGAGATCTGGCGGACCGTCGAGCGGGCCGCTCCCGCCCACGCGCTGCTGGCCACCTCCACGTCCGGCATCCCCGCCACCGCCGTCGCGCAGGGGATGCGGCAGCCCGAACGCCTGGTCGTCGGCCATGACGTCACCTATCGGACAGCCAACGTAGGCGTCCGTTCGGCGACGGTGAACCCGTACACCCCTGAGGGGCCGGCCCGCATCCATGAACTCCAGGCGGGGGCCGACGTCTTCTTCGCCAACCGCCGTCCCGGTTTCCATGGAGGCCATGGGGCTGTCGGAGGAGGAGGCGGTCGCCCGGCGGCCGGGCCTGGTGTACGCGACCGTCTCGCTGAACGGAAGGAGCGGCCCCTGGGCCGGCCACCTCGGCTTCGACCAGACCGCGGGCGCGCTGACCGGGCTGCTGCACCTGGAGGGCGACGGCGACAGGCCGGCCCTGCCGCCGGTCACGGTGGTCAACGACTACCTGGTCTCGTGGTTCATGACCGCCGGCATCGTGGAGGCCCTGCGCCGCCGTGCCGTCGACGGCGGCAGCTACCGCGTCCATGTCTCCCTGTCCCGGGTCGCCCTGTGGATCCTGAGCATGGGCGTCTTCGACAAGGCGTACGCCACCGCGATCGCCGGCACCGGCGAGGAGCACGCCTACCCCGCCCCGGAGACCTTCACCGCGCAGACCCCGCTCGGGCACTACCAGGGAGTCACCGAACAGGTACGGATGTCCGAGACGCCGAGCGCGTACCGGCAGGTCCTCCTCCCACGCGGCGCCTGCCGCCCGGAGTGGCTGCCCCACGCCTGACCTCCGGGCACCCTCCCCGAGCTGCCCGGCCGGATCGGCGCCACGGACCGATCCGGCCGGGCGGCTGGGCGCCCGTCTCTCGCCGTGGACAGCGCGGCACCGGGGGCGGGGACCGCCTGACGGCCCTCGTGCCGGGGCTCCTCACCTGTGCAGCATCGCGGATGCGGGCCCGCGCAGTGGGCAGCGTTCCTATAAGGGTCGGCCCGGCGACTGCTTCGACGAGGCCCGGAGCCGACCGCCGCCGGACGGCTGGGGGACACTGATGTCGTCGATCGATTCCTCGCAGGCGCCCGTCCCAGTACATGACTGGGCGGTCGATGACCTGCCGGCCCTGGACTTCGACCCCTTCATGGCCCGCCTTCTGCTCCACGAGCCGATCACCCGCATCAGGCTGCCCCACGGCGAGGGCCACGCCTGGCTCGTCACCCGCTACGAGGACGTCAAGCTGGTGACGTCCGACGCCCGCTTCAGCCGCCGGGCGCTGATCGGCCGGTCCGTCACCAGGCTGTCCCCGCACACCATCCCTCAGGACGAGGCCGTGGGCTTCACCGATCCGCCCCGCCACGCCCAGCTGCGCAAGGCCGTCGCCCGGGCGTTCTCGGCGCGCAGCATGGAACGACTCCGTCCCCTCGTGGAGCGTACGGCCCACGAACTGCTCGACGGCATGGAACGGCACGGCAGCCCGGCGGACCTGCTGGAGCACTTCAACGCACCGCTGCCGTTGACGGTGATCAGTGAAGTGATGGGAGTGCCATCATCCGACCGGCCCCTCATGGCGCACTGGACCGGCATGCTCCTGACGGCGGCGCATACGCGGGAGGAGAGCGAAGCGGCCAAGGCCGAGATCCGCGCCTACTTCGTCGCCCTCCTCCGGCACCGCCGCGCCGAACCCCGAGAAGACCTGGCCGGCGATCTGGCCACGGCGGTGGCGAGCGCCGAACTCAGCGAGGCGGAGGCCGTCGCCCTGGCCGTGCTGATCCAGATCAGCGCCACGCACGCCGTCCGCAACAACAGCGCCAACATGGTGTACGCGCTGCTCACCGAGCCCGGCCTGGCGGACAGACTGCGGGCCGAACCGGCCGTCCTCCCGCAGGCCGTCGAAGAGCTTCTGCGCTGGATCCCGCACCGCCGCGGTGTGGGCATCGCCCGGATCGCCACGCAGGACGTGGAGGTCGGCGGCACCCTCATCGCGAAGGACGAGGTGGTCTACGCCTCCTACCTCACCGCCAACCGTGACCCGTCCGTCTTCGAGCGTCCGGACGACCTGGACGTCGACCGGTCCCGCGTCCCGCACCTCTCCTTCGGACACGGGCCCCACTTCTGTCTGGCGTCGATGCTCGCCAGGCTGGAGTCCGAGGTCATGCTGACCGGCCTGCTCGCCCGGTTCCCGCACCTGCGGCTGGCCGTGCCCGCGAAGGAGATCGCGTGGCAGCCCGCCGCGCTCATCAGGGGACCGGAGACGCTGCCGGTCGCCTGGTGACTCCCAGGGTGCCGCGGGCCGGGGGAGGCCGTAGCCCACCAGCCCCCGGCGGCCCGGCGCGGCTCTGGGCACCGGTACAGCCCGACCGTTCCGCCGCCTACGTGCCGTCCGCCAGGCGTGCGTCGGCGAGTTCGAACTGCTCGGGGTCGGTCGGCCGGGCCGGGCCGGGCCACGCCACGGTTCCAGATCGTCGCAAGGTGAGAAGTCCGGCTGCGGGTTGGTGGCAGGCGCTCCGACGGCCGGGTGCTGCCCGGCCCCGGCCGGGACTGCCGCGCTGCGAGGAATGCCGGGTTGAGCGCCGCCGCGCCGGGCGCCGGCAGCTCGGGCCGGGGGCCGGGAACGCTCACCTGCTCAGCCCATCTGCGCCTTGACGTGGGCGAGCACTGCGTCGAGCTCGCCGGTGGGGGAGAACTCGGCGAGCTCGCTGTCCTCCAGCGCCTCGGGGGCGTGCCCGGCGCTCCAGTAGTAGGTCTGCCCGGCCTCGTAGGTCTCCTCGCCGTCCTTGGTCCGCAGCCGGATCCGGCCCTTGGCGAGGAACCCCCAGTGCGGGCACTGGCAGAGACCGTCGGGCAGGCCCTCGAGGGCGGGCCCGAGGTCGGTGCCCTTGACGGCGCTCAGATAGAGCACGCTCATCCCGCCGCCGATCTCCTGCGTCCGTACCTCGACGCCCTCGGCTTGCAGAACGACCGGCGCTTCGTCACGTGTGGTCGACGTCATGACTCTCGCCTCCCTCACCTTCACGATAAGCAGGGCGCCAGGGCACTTCCACCGCTGGCTGAGGGCTGAGGGCTGAGGGCTGAGGGCTGAGGGCTGAGGGCTGAGCGCGCGGGCCTACACTCACTCCCCATGCCGCCCGCGAAGACGTCGTACGTCTGCCTGCCCTGCCGGGCCTCGTACAAGCAGCGCCGCCCCGGCCGCCACGACCGGGCGGACCGCCGGTGTCCGCGCTGTGCGCGTCCCCTCATCCACGTGGGCGCCGCCTTCGCACCCCCACGCCGCCGGGACGAGGCCGCCTGGCGCACGCTGTCATTGCTGCTGCGAGCAGGCATCCGATTCCACATGGGCTGCACCGACGGCCCTGGTTACCGCCCCCGCACCCTGGGTGAGGTACGCGAACGCCTGACGTACGCCCGGCGGCACGGGGTGCCGGCTGAGCGGGCGCTGCTACTGCGGGAGCCGCCGTAGCGAACGCGGTCGCGCCCGGCGATCCCGCGCTGACGCGCACGACATGCTGGATGCCCGCGGCGCCGCTTGACTCCTTCTGCGGCGGGAGCGCACGCTGAGGATACGAGGTAAACATCGGATGTAAGCGCGCATACCACCGTATGCATGCTCCCGGGTGCGATCCACCCGACCACCCGACCACCTGAGCACCCGTCCACTCGTCGCGAGTGCGCCGTCCCCCTGTCCGGGTCGGCATGGCTGATCCGAGCCCGACGGCGCCCGAGAGGGGCCCGTCATGTCCAGCGAATACACCGTCCTGCGTGTTCGCGTCACGGCCAAGGACGCCGACACCCTGCGCGCCCTGCTGAGCGACTCCCGCCCCGACGTCGGCGGCCGGATCCGTCAGAACGAGGACGGCAGCCTCACCTTCGACGCCTACGTGTCCCCCGAGGAAGGCGAAGCCCTGGCCCGCGAGGGTGTGTCGGCCGTGACCGTCGAGGACGCCACCGCCACCGGACGTGCCCGCCAGGCCGAGGTGGGCGAAGGAGACCGGTTCGCCGCCGAGGACGAGGTTCCGCAGGGACTCGCCCTCAAGGTGCGGGACAGCTAGGAGGGCCGCCATGCCGTACCTGAACGTCACCGAGGTCGAATCCGGCGTGACCAGCCTGGCCGCCGCGTTCCCAACAGCGGACCTCATCGAGCTGCCCGAGCCGACTTTCGAAGGCAGGACCTGCCACGCCCTGCGCATCAGTACCCACCCCACGGAGCCGAAGCCCGCCGTCGTCCTGATCGGCGGTGCACACGCCCGCGAGTGGGGCAGCTGCGAGATCCTGGTCAACTTCGCCGCCGACCTGCTGCACGCACACGCCGGCGGTACGGGCCTTGCGTACGGAGGCACGAGCTTCACCTCCGCACAGGTGCGCACGGTCCTGGAGGAGCTCGACGTCGTCGTCTTCCCGCTCGTCAACCCGGACGGCCGGCGCTACAGCCAGACCGTCGAGGCCCTGTGGCGGCGGAACCGCAACCCGGCCCAGTCCGGCGGCAATCCCGCCGCGGTCGGCGTCGACCTCAATCGCAACTACGACCACCTCTTCGACTACCGGACCGCCTTCCACCCCTCCGCCCCGGTCCGCGTCTCGGACGACCCGGCCAACCCCGACCAGGTCTATCAGGGCCCCGAGCCCTTCTCGGAGCCGGAGCCCCGCAACGTGCGCTGGCTGCTCGACCGCTTCGCCCGTACCCGCTGGTTCGTCGACGTCCACAGCTACTCCCAGAAGATGCTCTACGTGTGGGGCGACGACCAGAACCAGTCCGTCGACCCTGCCAAGAACTTCCGCAACCCCCTCTTCGACGGCAAACGCGGACTCAAGGACGGCCTGGTCTACGCCGAGTTCATCGAGGAGGGCGACGCCGACGACTCCGCCGTACTCGCCGAGCGGTTCTGCGAGGCGCTGAAGGGCGTACGCGGCAAGGAGTACACCCCCGAGCAGGCCTTCGACCTGTACCCGACCTGCGGAACCAGCGACGACTACGTCTACGCGCGCCACATCCTCTCGGACCGGGAGGAGGAGAAGATCCTCGCCTTCACGGTCGAGTGGGGAACGGACTTCCAGCCACTGTGGCCGGAGATGAAGAAGATCGTCCTCGAAGTCGACGCCGGCCTCGTGCAGTTCTGCCTGACTGCTCTCGCCTGAGTCTTCATCCGGCAGAAGGCGCGCTCGACGCGTGCGTGTTCGTCGATGACCACGAACGTAACCTTCCACCCGCCCACGGAGCCGGCACAGCGGGCCCCGCGCCGCACGTTCTGCCGCTTCGTGCAGGAGATCCGCCCGCGCGGCGCTCGCGTCGAGCGGTACCTGCCGGCCTGCTCCGGCGAGTCGGCCCTGGTCGGCGAAGCGCCGGGGCGGCGCGGCCGCGGGCCCGGACGCCTTCTGTGTCGGAGAAGGGCCCGGATCTTGTCGGCTGTGGCGGGAACACTGAACGCTCCCTGCCCGGACGGTGGCGGCCGGCTACTTCCCAGCCCCATCCTCGTGGCATGAGCATGGACGACGACAACAACGGCGACGGCGCGGGAATAACCGATGCGCCGGCCGACCGGCCACTGAAGGTCCTCTCCGTCTGGGCGCCCATCATCATCGCCCTGCTCGGAGTTCTCGCCAGCGTCGGCGGCGCCTATATGACCGCCCAGATCACGCTGGACGGGAACCGCGAGGAGCGCCAGGACGAGCGCGCCGAGAAGGCGCGCACGGATCAGACGGACTCCTATGTGGCCCTGGACCAGGCAGCCAACGAACTCCGCTCCCGGCTGCAACACACCACCACCGGGAACGCCGCGAAGGACAGCGCCGAGGAACTGGTGCGAAAGGCCGAGACGGCCGACGCTCGGCTTCAGGCCAGCTCCAGCGACGTACTGCGGAAGCAGGCGCACCGGGTTGGGTGGCTGGCCCAGTACGCGGCCGAGTGCCTGGCCAGTCCCGCCCACACGGCCAAGGTGCCGGAGGGGCCCGGGAAGACGAAGACGATGTCGTGTCCGGAAATCGCGGACGCTCTCGTCAGCGACTTGGGCCGGCTGCGAGACGCGGCCGCCCCCGTGATCGCTCCGGGGACGTCCTAACGCCTGTCCCATGGGCCGGCACGGGCCCCGGCCGTGGTGCGAGCGTGCCGGGGGCGCCCACGTGCGCCCCCTACGCGCCCGCGCGTGCGCTCCCGCGCTTCTTTGGAATACGCCGCGGCGCTTGTCTCCCCATCTCGCGCCCGATGGAATGCGCAGCGACGGAACGCTCCACGCCGACCACCGCGAGAGGTGTGAGTCACCACGTGATCCACATGACCGAGACGCTGGCCGTGCACACCATCGAGGGGTTCCTCACCCCCGATGAGACCTCCCACGTCATCAAGACGCTGGACGAGCACCTCGACGCGACGGGGTGGGCTCCCGCGCGCCCCAGCGACGGCATGACGCCGCCCGGCGAAGTGCAGGACATCCTCAACGACGCCATCGAACGGGCCCTGCCGGCCATCCGGCGGGTCTTCCCCTCGATCGCCGGAGTCACGCCGTGGGATTACCACGACCTCAGGCCCGGAGACGAGATCGCGCCGCACCTGCACGGCGTGGACGACCCCTGCGCGCGGCCGCAGCGGGTCGCGCGCGTGGCCTTCCACCTCCAGGAGGCGGAGCGCGGCGGGGAGTTCTTCGTCGACACCTCGTCCTCCGAAGCCCTGTGGACCGACCGCACCGCCGAACCGGGCAGCGGCTTCCTGCCGGGTACCCGGTTCGCCCGCGAGATCTCTCACCACGCCTCGCCCGAGACCCTGGCCGCGCTGCGGGACGTCCCCCGCACCCGCTGGACCAGCGCGCCGCCTGCCGGGACCGCCATCGTCTACGGCGCGCAGCTCGTGCACGGCGTGCAGCCGGTGATCGAGGGACGGCTGCGCAAGCTCATCACCAACCTGCTGGACGCTCCGTCCCGCTAGTGCTCGATTCCTCCGCCGACGGCCGCGGCGGAAGTTCGTGCCCCGTGGCGGTGGATCTCGGCTGAGTGCCGGGGAGACTTCCGGTGCAGAATCAGGGGCAGAGCGCCATGATGGTGTCGTCGAATTCAGGGAACTCCTGGGTGGCCAGCTCGATCACGGTGGCGGCTGACCGACGCCGGCCCGGTGCGAACCGTTCAGCGATGGCCGTCAGGTCGCGGTTGGGGCGCGGGAGCCAGTCGGGCTCATAGGAGGTGGCTGCCTCCCAAGGCCCGAAGCCGCCGGCCAGGAGCCACAGAAAGTCGCCCAGATCGCGCGCCACAACACCCGTCTCCCCCTCGGACCCGAGGAAAACAACGGGTTGATCGGCCAGTGTCCGGCCCGGGCGGATCAGCCAGAATGCCGCGTACCCGCCCGAGCCGTCCTGACCGAAGACGCGGAAGCGGGCGCCGTCCAGTTCGCGGTTTCTGGTCCATGCCCGGAACCAGTCGGTGGTCTCCTCAGCGGACAGGAATGCCTCGAAAGGCTCGAAGTTGACCCCGTCTCCGTCCGCGTACTCAAACGGTACGGCCATCGCAGCGGCGAGCGCGGCGGGGAACTGTCGATCATTATCGGTAGGCATCACTCGCACAGGCTAGCGATAGGGCAACCGGCCTCCCTCATGGGGCAGAGTCGCCATGGTGTCCCTGAGTCCGCGGTTCGGAGCCTTGAGGTTCTCTGAACCCATGGAAGATCGACAGCGAGAGCTTCTACTACTGCCCATGGGTTGCAGGCGCCCATGAGGAGCGCGGAGTCGAGGGGCGGGGCGGCCATTTCCGCCGCAACCCGCTTCGTCCCCGGCCCCGAGGCGGCCTCGATCGCCGAGCTGAACGACTTGGCCGAGAGTGGGACCGGCAGGACGACGTTCCCAGGAGCGGGTCCAGGCCCAGGACGATCGCTGAGGGGTTCGCACTCGGATAGCCGCTGCTCATGCCGCTTCCGGAGGAGCCGTTTGAGATGGGGCCGTGCCAGCGCTGAAGCGGTCGCGCTGGAAGCTAGCAAGGCCGCCCAGGCCGAGGCCGAGGCCGAGCCAGCACTGGATGCCCGGGTCCCGGTCCGGCGCCACAGCGTGCGCGCTGAACGACGCCCTGAAATGGTCTCGCCGCAGGGCATGCCGCCTTTCCCTGCGCCTTCAATCCTGCCGACGGATACCTGTCATGCTGGCCTCAGACACAGGCACTTACCGTCCAATCACCCGATCGAGACAGCTGCGGGGTCGGGACCGAGGTGGCGGCCCGCACTGTGTGCATGGTGCATAGAGCGGGCCCTCGACGCCGAGCGCCAGGCCGAGTACGAGCACCAGGACGCCGAGGCAGCACAGGCGGAACGGGCGACGCAGAAGTCCGGCGGCTGGATCATCAGCCTCCGCACCTAACCAGGCAAGCGCCCCGGCCGACCGGCCGAAACCCGGTACCACCGTGCCGACATCCAACGGGACGCACCCGGAGGACTTTCTGGAACAGGCACAACACAGGCCGAGCAGGCCGTTTCACCCCCCTGTGGACATCCGACCACTTCTCGACCTGTGAGGCTCCGCACAGGCCTGCCCCTGGACTGGATTCGAGGTCGGCACCATAGTCGATGCGTGGGCGATGTCGACGGGGTGGCTCGTTGCCTGGAGGCGGCGGTAGGAGAGCGTTTCGTACGGGACGAACTGGCCGCGCTGGTCTCGCAGGCTGTCGCCCCCTGGGTTGCGCACGACGGGCTGCGTCTGTTCGGGATGAATCCGATCACCGGCGCCGTCTCGTTCGGCTTCCTGCACGATTTCAGCCCCGATCTCGTACAGGCGCAGTTGTTCGACGCTTACTTGGGTGACGATGCGTTCAGCCCTGCCGATATCACCCGGCAGCCGAAGGCAGTGGGGCTGTTCGACGGAAACGACCTTTCCATTCCGGGGCACCAGCGTGTGCTGAGCACTCTGGCGGCGTACGGAGCCGGGTCCGAGGTGCGGTTGCTGCTGCGTAACAGCCAGGGGCTGTGGGGCTTGCTGGCCTTGATACGGGAATCGGGCAGAGGACCTTTCGACCAGGACGACGCCGGCCGGCTCGCCCAGCTCTCCCCGCCGCTGATCGCCCTGCTGCGCGGGTACGCAACTGCCGGGCTGTCTCCAAGCGGCGCACCTCTCCCGGCGGGAGTCGTCATCGTCGGTGCCGACCACCAGGTGCGTTCCCTCACTTCCGAGGCACGTGCCTGGATGCGGGAGATCAGTCCGGAACGCGGGCTGGCGCCGGAGTGGATGCCCCATGTGTCGATGCTGGAGATATCTCTGGCCGCGCGGCGCCACCTCGTCGACCCGGGCGCACCGCGCCCGGTCGCCTGCAGCCCCACGGCGTTTCTCGGACGACGGGTCGCCGTTCACGCCCAGCCCCTCGACGAGGACGGCAAGGGAGATGTCGCTGTCGTCCTCCAGGACGCCACCGGCGCCTTGCTCCTGCCCACGTTCGCGGCGTGGCACGGCCTGACCGCCCGCGAGAGCCTGGTTCTCCAGCACTTGTACTCCGGTGCGGCTCCCAAACAGATCGCCCGTAGCCTCAAGGTCTCCCTGCACACCGTCAACACCCACGTAAAGGCGGTGTTCCGGAAGACCGGTGTCAGCGGCCGCGATGCGTTGCTCGCCGCACTCGACTCCTGACCGCTGCTCTGCACCGCTCCGGCATCCCCAATATTGGGGATGCCGGAACATCGTCGGCCGGGGACATAGTCGTGGTGACCGAATACCGAGCAATCAACGGGAGAGAGCCTGTCATGGCACGCACGGTACACAGGAAGACAGTGGGCACGGCGATGATATTGGGCCTAGTGGTGTCCGGCATCGGAGTGGGGACGGCCCAGGCGGCTGGGACGACCCGGCCCGGGAATACGGCTCAGGTACAGACGCGGGCCGAGGCGACGCTGACGGCGGTCGAAGTGACCTTCTACACCACCTACGACAACAAGGACCACGACACGAAGGTCTTCACGTCGGTGACGGACCACACCAACAAGACCATCGGGACTCTGGGCGAGCACTTCGGCGACGACGAGTTCTCGGACGGGGACGCCGACGGTCCGTACGCCCTGAGCCTGACCGAGCCTGCCACGTGGTCGTCCATGCGCGACGGACGGCTGCGCATCAGAATCGAGCCCAACGGCAACGACACCTGGAAGCTCAACGTCCGGTCGACCCTGTTCTTCTCGGACGGTACCCGGCGCCATGCCGACCAGGACAACCTGGCTCCGAGCCAGCGCAACCGCCAGGTGGACGTCCCCATCGCCTGACGGCCGTGGGGGTTCCAGGTGTGGGCCGGCCTGGTCTCCGGCAACGTGGGCCACGATTGCCTGCCGAGCAGGGATATCCAATGACTGAGCCCGTCGCAGCTGTGCGGAAGCTGTCGCCGCGGAGGGCTGATGACTTCCGCATGTGAACCAGGCGGTCGATCATTGCGTCGGTGTCATCGCCGAAGGCGTCCCCCCCCCGGCGGCCGAAGGGCATGTTGCTGGTCACGATCACGGACGCATGTTCACAGCGGCCGGAAATGAACTCGGAGAACAGGCAGGCTGCTTCCGGTCCGAAAGGGGAAGCGGGCCGCGCGGATACGGCCTCGGTGCCGTGGGCGTCACGGGGGGCGCCTTCGTGCTGGAGGCAGGCGGCGAGGCATTCCTCGTGGCTCCATTCCTCCGCCCTTGCTCGCTCGGCGAGGTCGTGGGATGAGGCCGCGAGGTGTGGCCGCGCGCCTCGCCGCCGCCGGGGTCGTGGCCAGGCGCCGTGGTGGACAGGCCCGCGAACCGCCGCGCACGGCAGATGGAAGCCGGAAGCATCGCGGCGGCGTGCGCGGCAGTGGGCGAGGCACTGTGCCAGGTGGCTGCTGTGCGCCCGGCGCAGGCCGGCAACGTCGTGGCCACGGCCACGGCGATGGCAGGAGCCTTGTGGCAGATGGCCGCCCCGGGAACCGAACTGCGCCGTCTCTACGAGTCGGATCCGGAACTCGCCCACGCCGTCGTCGACGTCGCCCCCCGGCTGACCGACATCCTGGACGCAATGCTGCGGGGCTACAGAGCCGACAGCGAAGCCGAGTAGAGGAAGGCCTCAGGCCTCATACGGTGGGCGACCCGCCAGTTGGTACGATCCGCGGCGACATGCCCGACCTGCCGACTGGTGCGCGCCTGCGTGAGCAGGCTTCCGGCGCGCTCCATGAGAGCAAGGGCACGGTCGAAAGCCGGGTCTGCGGTCACCCGGACCGATTCGCGTACGCCTCATCTCCGCGATGCTGCCGGGTCGGCCGCGCCGGCATCACTACGCTGACGGACGGGCCCGCACCGCGACGGGCAGCCTCTCACCGACGTCCGCATGCCTTCCGGGATGCCGTCTTCGGCTGAGCCCGGGCCGAATGGCCACCCGGCCCGCGATGTGATGTCAGGGAGGTCTTCTCAGCGAAATGATCTCGTGAGGTGACTCGTCCCAGGGGATCCCGCCAGCCGGGAAGAGTTTCTACGGCGTCCGGCGGTCGTACTGTGCTGCCCTTGTTCCTCCGGTAGGCGGCCTGGTCGCTCTTCTCCGGCATGACCGCCTTGATCTGACGTTTGCACAGGTAGGCGCGGTTGCGGCGGGATGCGTAGGCCTTGTCGCCTGCGATGGCGTCGGCCGGGCCGGGTGCGGGGGCGGCCGACGGGCAGACGGATGCGCACCTTCTCGAGCACGGGGATGAACCGAAGGTTGCCGCTCGTCCTGGCCGACGGCCAGGACGAGCGGCCGCGGCCGGCAGCCTAGGTCCCTGGCGAGGCGCAGTCGAGCCTTCGGCCCGTACCCCGGCTTCGCCCCCGGCCCTCCGTCCCTCCGTCAGCGGCTCACCTGGCGCGCGCCCCTGATGGCCTCGTTGCGGTAGGCGCAGTAGGCCGGTGCCGGCTTGGTGTAGTGGGTCCAGGGTGTGGCCCCTATCCAGCCGTCCAGCAGGCGGAACTGCTCTACTGCCTCCGCGTACCGCTCCTGCTTCGTCAGCAGGTACGCCAGCAGGTGACGGGCGTCCGCCAGCCAGGGGTGATCCGGGCGGCAAGCCGCCACGTCCAGCAGCGCGGCGTTGACCATGTTGGTGAGGTCGACCGAGCGGTAGGCGACTGCCGGGGCGTCGTCGTCCAGGTGGTGGTACCAGTAGTGCAGCGGCAGCATGGTCATCAGGTTGCCGGGCGGGGCCGTGCGCGCCGCGGTCCACGCGAACTGCAGGGCCAGTTCCTCGGAGCCGTGCCACCTCGGGAACCAGTACCACAGCGCGCTCGAGTGGGCCCCGAAGTGGTACGGGGCGCGGGAGGTGATCTCGGCCCACAACTCCCGCATCTGCTCGTGCGACGCACCCGTGCCCGTGTACAGCGGGATCTGTGCAATGTACGGGGTGGGGTCCTCCGGCGCGGCCAGGGCGACGGCGCGGGTGAAGTCCTCGCGCGCCTCTTCCAGCATCCGGTGGAAGCCTGCGAACTGCTCGGCCGTGGTGTCCTTGGCCCAGGCCGTGCCCCGGATCTGTCCGGCCACGGTCACCTTCGCCTTGGCCTTGACGAGGGCCGCGGCCGGGTCGTCCGGGCGCGCGGCCTCCCAGGCCCGCAGCCAGGCGTCGTCCTTCGCCGCCTCGTGGGCGATGATGCCGGCCAGCGCCGAGCGCCGGTCCCAGTCGGTACCCGTCGCCTCGAGCGCCTGGGCGGCGGGCTGCCAGTCGCCCCGCTCGAGTGCCGCCACCACGGCGATCGCCTCGTGGTCCGCGAAGGACCGGTCCGTGTTCTGCTGCTCCGGCGGCAGCCAGCCCTCGGCGGCCAGCTGAGCGGCGGACGGCGCCGCGCGCCGTTTCCTTCTGAACCAGAGGAAGACGGAGACGGCAATGACGATGATGGACAGGAGCATGAAGGAGGGGATCCGATCGGGTTTGAGCAGTAATGGACAGCCGGTAGGACAAAAGTAGTGGTTCGCGTAGCGGAGCCGCGCAGCGGAGCCGTGTCGGGGATGTCAGCGGTGGCAGGCCGTACCGCCTGCACCACTGCCACTGCCACCGCCACCGCACCGCCTCCTGCATCCGGGCGGTCGATGGCGGCAGCAGGCGGGCGGGCTCCGACCAGGACGGTACCCACCCGGCCTGCACTGTTCCGACCAGGGTCAGTTCGGTGAAGTCGCACGGTCCGAAGTGCAGCGCCGGGCGTAGGAACTCGCGGGCGGCTCGGCGCGAGCGCGTCCTACAGTGGGCGGATGCGTACGGCCAACGTGAGCAGTTGGGATCCGGTCGGCAGAGTGGGAGCTCGTAGGGCGCGCAGAGATGTGTCCACTGGGCAGGGCCCCCACTGTAGGTCTGGCGAATGGCAGCGAGGGGGGCCATATGTGCGATTGAGGGGCCGGCGGGCTGACTGCGGCCGTCGTTCTCCTTGGTGCGGCATGGCATGAACCGGGTCCGTGCATCGTGCGCCGTGCGCCGTGCGCCGTAGCGCTCGTCAGCGGCTCACCGGTGACGAAAGCTGCGGACGCCGCGTGACGGTGATGTGGATGGTGGCGGCCGGGGAGATGGTGATTCCGAAGGCGGCGTCGGCCGGCGCGGCGGCGTGAGGGGTGGCGGTGTAGGCGGGGAGGAGGTGTTCGAGGAGAGTGAGGGCTTCGCGGAGTGCGAACTGGGCGCCGAGGCAGGCTCTGGGGCCGAGGCCGAAGGGGTAGTAGGCGCCGGGCTGGGTGGGCCGGTGGTGGCCGGTGGTGAAGCGGTGGGGGAGGAACCGGTCGGCTTCGGGCCACAAGGCGGGGTCACGGTGGGTGAGGTAGGGGCAGGCGAGAACAGTGGTGCCGGCCGGGATGTGGTGACCGGCGACGATGTCGTCCTCGGTGGCGTGACGAGGCAGGAGCCAGGCCACCGGGTACAGGCGCAGGGTTTCACTGACCAGAGCTTGGAAGGCGCGGTTGAGGTCCGCGCTGCCCGTGGGGCCCGCCCGCAGGGCGCGGGCCCGTTCCTCCGGGTTCTGGTCGAGAAGCAGGTGCAGCCAGATGAGGGTGTTGGCGGTGGTCTCCTGGCCGGCGACGAGAAGGGTGATCACTTCGTCACGGATGAGGTGGTCGGGCCAGGAGTGGTCGTCCGCGGCGCGGATGAGGGAATGCAGGAGTGCGGGGCCGCCGGGAGGGGCGGGTGTGATGCGTGCGTCGGCGATGGCAGCATCGACGATGCTGTGGATGGTGACGAGGTGTTCGCCGAGGTCGGGCTGGTGCCCATCGGGAGGCGGCAGCAGGGGCAGCGCGGTGAGGATGACGTCCAGGGCGCCCAGAATACGGATAGTGTCGGTGGTGGCGCCCTGCCCTGTGAGAGCCCGCCAGATGACATCGAGGGCGTAGAAGCGTATGTCGGCCGTGAGGTCACGAGGCTCCCCGCTGTCCGCGTGGTGGCCCCATCGGGCGGCGAGGTGCCGTGCCGCGTCCTGCATGGCCGAGGTGAAGCGGCGGATTCCCTGACCCGTGAAATAGCTCTGCAGGAGGCGCCGTTGGCGTTTCCACGGCTCGCCGGCGGCAGTGAGGACTCCGTCACCCAGGAGCGCCCGTGCCCGGTGTGACCTCTTGGGGTAGCGGTCCGGGTTGAGGGCCAGAACGTGCTGGATTCCTGCGGGGTCGGTGAGGAGCACGGTCGATTTCGACCCCAGCCGGAGCAGGCTGACAGGGCCGAGCGTGTGCGCCAGACGCAGCAGATCGATCAGTTCGCCACCGCCTTGGCGCCACTGCTGGATGTGTTCGACGGCGAGTTCAGGAGGTGCGGTGGGGACTGACGGGCCGGCAGGCGTGTGCGGGGAGGGGCCCGGGGCGGCGGTCGTGGTCGCGCAGGGCTCTTCTGAGGGCAGGGACGGCGACATGGCCACGGATCATATCGCTGTATGATGACTTTGGTGCGATGTGCTACCGCCCGGCGCCGGCGCCCTGGACGTTTCAGTTGCCGCGGCGTATCCGGTGGCCTTGCGGGCTCCTGTCCGCCGCTCCCGCCACCACCGCAGGCCGGCGAGGCCTACCACCTTGCCTGTCTGCTGCGAGCGTGCCATCAAGCAAACGCCTCGGCGGTCCGGTCGGCGGGGAGGATCCTGGTCCGCAGCAGGGACATCGCTGGGGCGTCGAAGAGCGCGGCCGCCGACCGCATCAGCATCCCGGTCTCCGCGGGGCGGTGGTCGATCATGTGCACCGGACTGCCCTGCCGGGCAGGCCCGGCAGGGCGAGAGCAGCGACGGCTCCAGCGGAGGGCCCGCGCCCAAGTCGACACGGCCCGGCTCGATGTACTGGCCGTACGGTGAGAGCAGCGCAAAGTCGGCCTCACGCATCGGGCCCCGTCAGTGCGTCGGCGATCACGTCGATGCCGCCCGGAACCCTGCAGCTCAGCCACGAAGGCGGTACCGCGCGAGGACGTGGCCCGCACCGCTCCGAGTCCGAGGTGGCGCAGCGACTGCTGCTCGGTCTTCGTCCCGGCCGCGGCGTAGACGGTGGCGCCGATCCGCCGGGCGAGGTGGAGGCCGGAAGTCAGTGCACGGACCCCCACTCGCACGACGACCCCGTGCACTGACTGCCGGCCTGGATACGGATGGAGTGCCGCTCATGTCCGGGCGGTGCCACTACGCCACTACGCCACTACACCCAGCAGGTCGTGGCAGTTGAGCACGGCGTGAGCGACGGCGATCCCCACCTCGCCCGGACCGGGGCGCCCCCACCAGGATCCTGCCCGTCGTGTTCGAGGTGGGTAACCCGGCGTTCTCGACCAGCCGGGTCGGTGTCACCGTCACGGACCGTCGCGGGCGACGTGGTGACGCGCACCGGCGCCGTCATCGGCTCACCCGGTTCATGTCGCCCGAGCAGGTGCGAGGGAGACGCGTCACCCCGGCCAGTGGCGTCTTCTGCCTGGGTGCGGTCCTTGCGTGCGCCGCCACGGGGCGGATGCCGTTCGGGGACAACGCGAGTGGTGTCCATGCCCTGTTGTTCCGGGTCGCTCAGGAGGAGCCGGCTCCGGACGGACTCCCGCCCGGGCCGCTCCGCGACCTGATCACGGACTGCCTGGCCAAGGAAACTGCCCTCCGGCCGTCGGTCCCCGAAGTGCTGGCCCGTACGCGTGACGACCCCGACGCGCCCGGTGCCTGGCTGCCCGGCGCGCTCACCGCACACCTCGGCCAGCACGCCGTTCGCCTGCTGGTACGCGCTTCCCTGCTGAACAGGGCCGGTCAGTTCTCCACCGGCCACTCCAGCGGCTTCTTGGTGAAGCCCCGGGTCAGTTCCACTGCGGCGGCCTTCTGGCCCTCCGGGATGAGGAAGGCGGTGCAGATGTTCTCCGACTGGCCGGGCCCGAGCTGCTTGCTGCTCTGGGGCTCGGGGCAGTTCGGCCACTTCGCCTCGCCCATCAGGACGAGGAGAGCCCGTGTGCGCTGGCCCGCATTCGTCCTGACGACCAGGTCGTTGTCCATGTCGCCGAGCTCCATGGGTGTACCGCTCTTGTGCGTGAGCGTCGACCAGACGTAGACGGGGATCTTCGGCCCGTCCTTGTCGTCCTTCTTCAGGCCGGAATTATCCATGTCGGCCTTGGTGCCCATCTGTGCCTTGGTCGGCGTGACCGTGTACTTGGCATCCGATGACTTCTGCTTGGAGCTTTCCTGCTCGGGGCTCGTCTCACCCAGACGGTAGGTCGTCTTCTCATCGGACGTGCCTGCACCGGAATGCGACGAGTGGGAGCCGGAACTACCCCGGCGCTTGCCCGAACCCGAGTCGCTGCAACCGGTGAGAGCCACCGCCAGAGCAAGGGCGCCTGCCGCTGCCGGTACGGCGCGAGTCCACGTACGCATGTCGTCTCACTTTCCCCGTTGAACGTTCTTGCCGGTGACGGAGGCGAGCACCCGCATCACCTGAAACGGCGGCAGGAACGCGGGGACAAGTCCCGCGAGAACGCGACCCGTACGTGTACGGCATCCGCTGAAACGGCGACAGCGGTACGGGGAGGGGCGTCGGCCCACGACATCGACGGCGAGACCTTACAGCAGCAAGGGAGAGGCCCCGAAATCCCGCCGCGCAACTCGACGCGCTCCGCCCGATACCGGACTCCGGAACCGCCGGTGCGGGATGCCGACGTCGTTTTTGGGCCGGAACCGCCGCCCGGGACGGCTGAATGGCTTTCCCGCACGGCTGATGAGCGTTCCCGAGTTGCTCAGGGATGTTGCTCAGGGATTTCTGACGGTCCACTTCCGGGCCGGGCCCGCTCCTGCCTGCTGAAGGCGCAGGGCGTCACCGGGGCCGACGCCCAGGGTCTGTCCGGAGCCCTTCAAGGTGAGCGTGTAGGCGGCGCCGTCGGCGGCCACCAGCCACTGCTGGCTGTCCGTTCCGGCGCACGGCTGCTGAGTCACCCCGCCGGTGGGCGCGGCGGTGTCGGCCTGAAGGCATTTGCCGGAGTGGACCGCCGTGATGCGGACGTAGCCGCCGCCTGCGTTGGTGAGGATCCATCGCTGGTTGGGGTTGCCGGTGGGCTGGTAGGCGATGACCACCGCGCCGTTGTCGCGGGAGGCCGCCGTGACGTCCGCGACCTTGCCGGTGTCGCTGATCAGCATGTACGGCCCGCCCAGGAGCACCGCGGCGGGCGCACTGGGGGCGGCGGAGGGAGTGTTCGAGGGGGAAGGGCGGCCGGTGGAGCCGGGCGTGGCGGTGTCGACGGGTGCCGGTGACTGGGCGGCGGGGGCGGCGTCCTGGTCGCTGTCACCGAGTACCAGCGCACCGACCGCGAGACCGGCGGCCGCGCAGGCGGCGATGGCCGCGATGGGTATCCACACCCGCCGGGGCCGGCGTGTCGGCGGGCCGGGCTCGCGGGGTGGTGCCGGTTCGGGGTCGATGCGGGGCAAGGGCTTGGTCGCGTCGACCGGGTTCTCGGGTGGGGTGTGGCCGTATTGCTGCCAGGCTCCCGGGGAGAGGACCTCAGTCGCGTCCGGGTCGAACGGCGAGGGCTGATAGGGCGGCGTCGCGGGCTGTTGCGGATGGTTCACTACGGCTCCGGCTGTCGTGTCCTGGCCAAACAGGTCCGACCCTATCCCCCGTCAGATCGACCACCGCCTGCGCCTGGTCCCGGCGGTGGCGGTGGCAGCAATGCACGGGAGCGTGGCCGGCCACTGGTCGCCGGCCCCGTGCCTTCCGGGCGACGCGATGTCCGCGACGTCCCCGGCCGGCCGTTGCTCGGGGCTTGCACCGTCATGCCGTTCCCCGCGCGACGATGCCGTGCCAATGGAGTGCCGCGATGGCGGGGTGGTGCGCCGGGCGGCGCCGGTCTCTGTCCGGGGTCCTTCGGATGTGCGAATGCGGGGCACGAAGGGGCGAGGGAGCGGCGCCGTCGGGTACTGGGCGCGGATGGTGAACCAGACGGTCTTGCCGTCGGGCAACGGCTGTACGCCCCAGCTGTCGCTGAGCGCCGCGATCAACGCCAGCCCGCGCCCTGGCTGAGTGGCGGGATGAACACCGAGCAGCGCGGCCAGGTCGGTGTTCCGGTCCGTCAGGGAGACGGTCAGCTCTTGGCCCGACCGGTGCAGCTGCAGGGTGCATCGCTTGTCGGGGCCGGCATGCCGGTGGACGTTGGCCAGGAGTTCATGTACGCCCAGCCGCACCGGTCGCATCAGCGGCTCCAGTTGCCAGTAGCGCAGGTGTGCGGTGACGATCCGCTCGACCTGGGGCAACCGCCCCGATCGGACCTCCAGGTGCAGAATGTAGTGGTGGTCGGCCAGGGCGTTCATGGTCGCTGCTGCCTCCTTCGCCGCCGGGAGACCACTGGGTGTGCGCGGTCTTCCTCACCTCGCCGTAGAGGCATGGGATGGTCCCGGCGCGCGCCTCCGCCCCCTGGAGCGGCCCGTACCCGTCTTTTTCGTCGGCCGCCGCCGACGGCCGATCTCACAGGCTGTCCTTATTCGGTGTATTCCTTGTATTCCCTGTATTCCTTGCAAATGTCGAATTTGTCAGGATCGCGCAGCCCGTCATGTTCCCGCAACGTCACGCCTGTGCCTTGCACACCGTGACACTTTCCGCGCGTCCGCTGCCGGGCGCACGGCTTCGGCAGGGCGGGGAGGCCATGACCTGGTGCCGGTGCCTGCCGTCCGGGAGAGGGGAGGAGGAGCGGGAGGAGGGGGAGGAGGGGGAGGAGGGGGAGGAGGGGGAGGAGGGGGGAGAGGCCGGGGCCGCCGTTCCTGTTGGACCGGGTCCCCGAGCGACGGTGGCAGGCCCGAGGGCGGCCCGGGCTCCGGAGGGAAGGGGGCCGGCTGTGGTCGGCCCGGCTCACGCCGTGGGGCCCTGCCCCGTGACCTCGGCCATCCAGCCGTACGGCAGCGCGTCCCCGTCCACCGTCACTTTTTCGAGGGCCTGCGTCTCGGGGTCGATCTCCGCTTGGATGCCCTCGCCCTCGTAGCGAGGGAAGCCCGAGACTCCCATCTCGCCCGTGGCCTCGACTGTCGCGGTCCGCAGGGCAGCGCCGTGGTCAGGGTGGTGCTCCTCATCGGTGACCCGGGGTTTGAGGGCGATGGTGTAGCGGCTCGGAGTGGAGTGGGTGGGCTGCGGGCTCATGGTCCGTCAGGCTAGCCGCCGGGGCGGGTGAAGTCCCGGAAGCCGCGGGGCCCATCGGGGGCGGCGGTCGTCGACCGCTGTGGCGCGGGCCCTTCACCGGGCCCCTCACCGGACCGCGTACGGGGGCGGTCCCTCGCGGTGAACGGCGCCACGCCGTCCCGGGCCGAGGAACGGTGACCAGGACGGCGGTCTGCTCTGCTGTCTCCGCCGGGCGGCTCGTCAGCCGTCCGGGATGGCAGCGGCGCCGTTCGAGAGCAGGTGGTGGCAGCGGGGCCGGCCGCCGCTCCCATAGATCGTCGGAACAAGAACAAGATCAGCACGCGCCCCGGACACACACCCTGCCGACCAAGATTGTCGAGTGCAAGACCCGCAGCCCGACTCGTTCTGAAGCGATCAGTAAAGCTTGCCCGTCGGTCAGCGCGTTCCGGGGGCGAAGCTGACGCCCTCGTCGTTGAGCTGGTGCCGGACCACGAACGCCTCCACCGGGTCGGTCGGCCAGACCGATCCCTGCTTTCGCAGTGCCTCCAAGTACTGCTGGTTCTGCGGTGCGTCGGTCAGGATGACGTTCTGGTTCCCCTTGGCCAGCCATGGGTTGTCCGACAGACGTATCCGGTGTTCGAGGTTCAGTGGCTCGAATGCCTCCGTGCCGTTGGCGCGGATGACCTTGATCTGCAGTGTGCCGGTCGGGTTGAGCCGGGCGTCGCCTGCAGCGGCGAGCTGGTTCTCCACGGCCTGAAGGGCCGGGTCGGCCCGCAGCCGGCGCATCACCTTGCCCTGCAGTCCGCCGAAGTCGTTGCGCGCGAGGTCGCGGGCCTCACGCAGGATGGCGTTGCCCCTGGCCCGCTGCTGCGGGGACAGATTGGGGGCGTCGCCGACCTCTGCGCGCAGCGCAGCGAAATCGGTGCTGAGCGTGGCCAGCCGGGCCCGGCCCGGAGTGGCCCGCTCCGCGGCCAGGGTCTGGTTGATGACACCCGGAAGGCGTTCGTTGGCGAGCTGCTCGTAGCGGGCGACGAGTCCGGGGTTCGAGACCCGGATGTAGCGGGTTTGCGGGGCGCCGCGGGCCCCTCGGACCTCGGGGGCCGGCTTCACGAGGCCTTTGGACGCACTACCCGGCTTCATGCCGGCCAGCCCCTTGGCCATGCCGGAGACGAAGGTGTCCCGGACGGTCTGTTGGCCGGCCTCCTTCTCCGCCTCGATCTTGGACTCCGGGCCTACCCTGCCTTCGCTGATGAACCGGTTTTCCTGATACGGATGCGGGACGAGGACGTTGTCGATGACGACGGGCTCCTTGGTGTCCGCCTCGCGGTGGGGCAGCGTGCCGTTCCTCTCCAGCTCCCTCTCCAGGTCGCGGGGCGGGATCCTGCTGGGATCCATCGGGCCCCGGCCGAGCTCCAGGACGAGCTGGGCGAAGGTCTTGCCGGTCCGCTTTTCGAGTTCGCTGCGGACCTGGGAGTCGGTTCGTCCGTCCCGCTCCGGGCTCTCCTGCCGCGCGACGATCACACGGCCCGAAGCGTCGTACTGGACGACGTGAGCGAGCTCGTGCGCCAGGAGACGCCGGCCCGCAGGGCCGTGCACGGATACCCCGCGGCCGAGGACGATGTCCCGCCCGAAGCTGTACGCCCGTGCCCCCAAGGCCCGGGCCAGCTCGGAAGCCTCATGTCCGCTGTGGACGCGAACGCCACTGAAATCGTGTCCGAAGGCCCCTTCCATCTCTGTCCGCACCGAGGGGTCCAGGGAGCGTCCGCAGTTTGCCGGTACAACGCCCCTGTTTGCCGGTACAACGCCCCTGTCCGGTGTGTGGCGCTCTACAGGATGTCCCGCCGGTGCCCGCGTTCTCGTGGAACCCGCCCTGCCCATCTCCGCCAGAGCGCGGTCGGCAAGCGCGTCCGCTCCCCGCTCCGCAAGGCCGCCGGGTCTGGTGATCGCCGGGCTGCGCGGCGTCCACGTCGTCTCTCCCTGGCCCGCGGCGGAGGCCGGGGCACGGTAAGCGCGCACAAACGAGGACATGGGGAAACCTCCCACGCCGTACGGCAAGGAGTTCAGCAGCCTGGCCTCTCCGAGCGCTGCTCGGGGCGGTTTCGGTGGGTCGTCCTCACAAGTCGAGGTCTGCGTAGAGGGCGGCGTGGTCGGAGGCCTGGGTGCTCTTGTCCTTCACGCCGTCGAACGGTGTGACGCCCGGGAGCTTGGCGGAGATGCCGCGGCGTTCCAGGCCCACCGACTGCACCGTGTCCCACAGCTCCGGCGAGAACATCAGGTAGTCGAGCTTGTCGGTGAGGCGGTCGTCGTGCACGTGGGTGCCGAAGCCTCCTCGGTAACTGGGGTGGGTCATCGCGTCCCGCAACCCCGTGGCCAGGAGGAGCGAGAGCGGTACGCTCTCGAAGCCGTCGTTGAGGTCTCCGGCGACCACCACACGTGCGGAGCGTTCGAGCGCTGCCCGGTAGAGCGCGGCGACCCGCTCGGCCTGGCGCAAGCGCTGGTCGAAGCCACCGCCGATCTTGCTCTTGAAGTGGTTCCCCAGGAGCCACAACGGCTCTCCGCGGCCCAGATCGATCTCGAACTCCGGGCAGTCCCGGCTGAAGATCACCCGGGAGCCCTTGGTGTCGGAGAAGTGCGAGCGGAGGGAGGTGACGGGACGCCGGCTGAGGAGCCCGACATCGATGCCGCGGCTGTCGTTACCGTCGATCAGCAGGTTGTACCGGTAGGGGCGTGCGCCCAACTCGCCCTGCAAAACCTGAGTGTTGAAGCGGTCCAGTGTGACCCGGTCCTCGATCTCGACGACCAGCAGCACGTCGGCATCCACCGCGGCGATCACCTTGGCGACGCTCTTGACGGCAGCCCAGGTGAGGTCGTCGCGGGCGAGCTCGGCCCAGCCCACCCAGTCCAGCCGCCCTTTGGCCCTGACCTGGAGCTTCCCGTCCTCCGTCTTGAGCAGCTTCGCTCCGCCACGGGGCTGGTTCAGCACGATGGTCCTGGTGGTCTTCTTGTCGTCGGAATCGGTGCTGTGGGCCTGGAGAATGGTGAGGATGTCCGTCTTGTCGACGTCGGTGTATTCGCGGTGGTCGAGGGTATCGACGAGCTTCTTGAAGGAGTCGACGACGTCCTTGCGCTTCGTGTCGTTCTCGATGCCGAAGGCGGCGGGCCGCCGGAACAGGTTCTCGGCGTTGAAGGTGGCGATGCGGACGCTCATGGCGCCTCCTTCCACATTTCCGATTCTCCGGCGGCACGCCTTGGCTGTCGAACGGAGCGGGTCGCTCCCGGTAGCGCGGCACGTCCCACGCCATGGCGCCACCTGACTACGGGCTTCTGCCGACCGGTTCATCAGGAGCCGGGACAGGGACGGCGGGGCGGCGGCCCAGTCGTTCAGGGCGAAGCAGAACAGGGCCTTGACCAGGAAGAACGCCCCCAGGCAAGGGCTCACCGGGGTGTGGCCGGCGGCCCGGGCGGCCGAAGCCGACCAGCCCCTGCGCCGCCATCGCGCAGCACACGCTGGGATACGCGGCGTGGCAGGACCCTCCCGGTGGTTCTTCCACTGCGGCGACGGCGCCGCGTACCTGGGCCCGGTCGGGGCCACCTGATGCGACGGCCCGCAGGCGCCGAGTGGAGCCTGCCGCCTGCCGTAACTTGCCGGGCGTTCAGCCGCTGACGTACCGGTAGTGGGTGGTCAGCCGGCCGCGGTCGTCCAATACGTGGAAGGCGACCGCCGGCGACTGGTCGAGGTGGACGTGTTCCAGAGGGCGCGCCGGGTGCTCCCAGGGGAGTCGGATCGCGAAGGCGACGCCCGGCGCCACCAGCAAGGGCAGCCCGGCGAACGTGCTCGCCGTCGCCGGCGTCACCACTGCGGCCATGGAGGACCCCGGGCACGACCTCTACCGCGAGGTCGTCCGGCGTTCCGGACTCACACCCCTCCCGCTCCCCGTCGACGAGCACGGAGCCCGCGTCGATGGGCCGACCCATGGCACGGGATCGGTGTTCTTGACTCCCGCGCACTCCATCACGACGCCACTGGTCGCCCCCAGGGTTTGCTGATCGGGTTCGCGGCCCCGCCGGAACACGCCTATCCGGCCGCCCTCGACGCGCTGCTCACCGTTCTGTCCGAGCACGCCGGCGCCGGGGCCGTTCCCTTCGGAAGCCGTCACACGGCCTCCTCGGGCAGCCCGGTCGACCCACCTAGGACCAATGACCGAGGCCGGTACCGGCTACGGACAGATGTCTCGGGACGGGCCCGCCGCGTACCGTCGGGATCATGATCGATCGGCTCATGGACGATCGACTGACCAGCGAAGGAAGCATGACGCACATGAGCCCCACGTACGACTGGAGCGGCGACTCCCTGGACCTCGACGCCTATCTGGACCGCATCGGGTATCGCGGGGAGCGGGCCGCGACGCTGGACGTGTTGCGCGGGCTGCAGCGGGCGCACGTCACGTCGATACCGTTCGAGAACTTCGACGCCGTCCTCGGCGTTCCGATCCTGCTGGATCTCGAGTCCGTACAGGGCAAGCTCGTGCACGGCGGTCGCGGCGGCTACTGCTTCGAGCACGTCACGTTGTTCGCAGCGGCCCTGGAGCGGCTGGGCTTCCGGTTCACCGCGTTGAGCGGGCGCGTCATGCTCGGTTCCCCCAAGATCCTGCCTGCCACTCACGCGCTGCTGGCCGTGTCGGCGGCCGACGACGAGCGGCTGTGGCTGTGCGACGTCGGCTTCGGCAGCGGGCCCCTGGAGCCGATCGAGCTGGCGGACGGCGTCGAGGCCGACTTCGACGGATGGGGCTTCCGGCTGGAGCGGCGTCCAGGGGCGCTGGGCTTCGACGACTGGTGGCTGCACCAGCGCCGCGAGGGCAACTGGCTGGACCGGCACACCTTCACCTTGAACCCGCAGTACCCGATCGACTACGTCGTCGGCAGCCACTACGTCTCCACCCACTCGCGCTCCCCCTTCGTCAAGCGCCTCTTCGCGCAGGCGTTCAGCGCCACTCACCACGACCGGCTCGACGCGACGACGTGGACCACCTTCCGGCCCGACGGGTCGTACACCGAGCGGAAGATCGAGCCGGCCGATCTCGGGCGCGTACTGGCGGAGGACTTCGGCATCACTGTGAGCCCCGAGGACGAGGCCCGTCTCCGCGACGGGCTCGACCAGGCCTGAGAGTCCGGCGAGGCGCGGATCGTTCGGGACGTTCGGGACGTTCGGATGTCGCCTCCCTCATGCCCTTCCATGGCCGAACCGCTGCCGGTACGCCGAGGGCGTGAGCCCTCTCTCGCGACGCATCAGCGCCCGCAGGTTGGCAGCCGTGCCCAGCCCGCTGCGCCGCGCGACGGTCTCCAGGGACATGGATCCCCGTTCGATGAGACGGCACGCCAGAGCGAGGCGCTCCCGGGTGAGCCAGGCCAGGGGAGTGGTGCCGAGCTGGGCCCGGAAGCGACGGTGCAGCGTGGCCGGGCTGACCGCGGCGCGCGCCGCCAGGTCGGACACGGTCAGTGCCGTCTCCAGGTGCTCCTGGGCCCAGGCCAGGACGGGCCCGAGGGACTCATCGGGGAGCTCGGGGACGGGACGTTCGATGAACTGCTGCTGCCCGCCGTCCCGGTGGGCGGCGAAGACCAGGCGCCGGCTGACGGAATTGGCGACGTCGGCGCCGTGGTCGAGCCGCACGATGTGCAGCCCGAGGTCGAGCGCGGCCGCGCTGCCCGCGGCGGTGAGGATGTCCCCGTCGTCGACGAAGAGCACGTTCTCCTCCAGGCGGACGCGGGGGAAGCGGGCCCGGAAGGAGTCGGCCCACTGCCAGTGCGCCGTGGCCCGGCGCCCGTCGAGGACCCCGGCCTCGGCGAGGGTGAAGGCGCCGCTGCACAGGCCGACCAGCCGCGCGCCGCGCGCGTGCGCCCGCCGGACGGCGTCGAGCACGGCGGGACGGCGGGGGACGTCCACGTCCGGACGGTTGGGGACGATCACGGTGTCCGCCGCGTCGGCCGCCTCCAGGCCGGCGACTCCCGTGAGAGTGAAGAACCCGTCGCGCATCACGGTGCTGGGCTCGGGGGAGCAGAGCCCGAAGTCGTACAGCGTGCGGCCGATCTCGGGCCGGTGCAGGCCGAAGATCTCGGTCGTGCAGCCCAGCTCGAAGGGGTTGGAGTTCTCGTCCACGATCACGACGACGCGGTGCGGGCCCGCCGCCGGAGCTTGGCGTGCGTGACGGGCGTGGTGTGCCTGGCGTGCATGGAAGGTGTGCGAGGATTCTTGCGGCATGTGCGATTCCTAGCACTCACCCGGGGCGCGCTCAACCGGCGACGATGCCTGCATGAGCAAGGAACCCCTCGACCTCGGCGAAGCCCTCGCGTCCTTCGACGCCTTCTGGAGTCCCCGCATCGTCACACACGTCAACGACTACGACGTCCGCGTGGCGAAAGTCCGCGGCGAACACCTCTGGCACGCCCACGACGACACCGACGAGTTCTTCCTCGTCCTGGAAGGAGAGCTGAGCATCTCCCTGCGGGAGACGGCCGGGGAGCGCACGGTCCGGCTGCCGAAGGGCGCCGTCTTCACCGTGCCGAAGGGCACGGAGCACAAGCCGTTCTCCGCAACCGGCGCCGCGATCCTCCTCTTCGAACCGACCGGGACGCCGACGGTCGGCGACCGCCACGACGAGATCCCCGGCCACGTCGACGCGACGACGGGGCACCCTCTCGACTGATGAGGCCCGTTCGCCCGGCGGCCGCTCCGAGGGTGCGCGGCGCGCGGCGACCGTGGCGTCGTGGCCCCCGTTCCCCCTCTTGAAGGGCGGCGCTGAACGCGGGACTTCGGTCTTGTGCAGCTGGAACTTCTCGGAGACGTACGCCTGGCAGAGGCGCGCGCGGCCTACCGCTCGGCCGCGTCGGGATCCGCTGGGCCTGCCCTCCCTGCCCGCCCTGTCCGCCCTGTCCGCCCTGCACGAGCGCGTGCCGGGCGGACAGGACGGGGCCGAGGCCGCCGCCCGGAGAACAGGCCGCGTCAGGTGAGCTCCGCCACGGTCGTCGTCGCACAGTTCTTGAGCGCGTCCCAGATGCCCTCGCCCAGGGACTCGAAGAGCTTCTCCGGGTTGTTCTGCAGCCAGGAGACGACGTCGTCCCACGTGCTGATCGAGAACTGCTGGTCGAGGTGGAAGTCGACCAGGTGCGCGCCGAGCAGGTAGGCGTTGCAGCTCGCCGTCAGGTGCAGGCCGGCGCCGTTCCCGCCGACGGTGAGGTCGAAGCCGCCCTGCGCATGGATGCCGACGAGGTTTCCGGCGGGGACCGGGATACCACCGAGCGTCACGCCCCGGGGGATGTCCACGTCGAAGTCCAGTTTGACGTGGGCCGAGGCCTTCAGCCCGGTGCTGTTGAGCGTGCAGCTCATGTCGCCGTGGAGGATGTGGAGCAGGTCCGCGGCGATCGTGAACGCGAAGCCCGCGCTGCCGAGCTGTGCCTCGATCGAGGCCGACAGGCCGAGGAGGTCGAGCTTGCCGGAGAGGTAGAAGATCTTCGCCGGGAGGTGCCCGCTGCGGATGCCGCGGGTGTCGAGGAGGTACTGCGGGCCCTTGGCCCCGCTCGCGTCGGAGAAGGTGAAGACGCCCGCCAGCTTCAGTGGCTGGGCGATGGTGCTGTACGCGTAGAGGCCGTCGTCGCTGACGTTCACCTCGAAACGCCAGTTGTTGCCGAAGAAGTCGATGTCCCCCTTGGCGTAGAAGCCCTGTTTCCACTCCTCGTGGGTCACGGGGTTGGTCCAGCCGCCGGGCGCGGTCACCACGCAGACCGCCAGCTTGTGGAGCACGATCTGTTTCAGGAAGGCGAGCCAGTCCGGCGGAGCGACGAGGACGGCGAGCAGGTCCCAGACCGAGACACCGGTGTCCTGGTGGACGGCCTCCAGGTCGAAGCGGAAAACGGTGACGAACGGCTCCGGGGTGAACCCGCCCTCGACGTCGAGCTCCAGTGCGGCCTCGCCGACGACCACCGAACCGCCCCCGCCCAGGGTGAACCCGGTACCCGTCCCGTAGCCGATCTGCAGGTAGAAGTAGTGGACGTCGAATCCCTGGACACCGAAGGCGTTCTTCCACGTGGGGCGTTCGCCGGAAGACGGGGGCGTGCCTCCGCCGAGGCCGGCGAGACGGCTCGCGGTGTCACGTACCAGGCCGTACGTGGTCGCACGTGCGCCGCGCGGCGTTGCGTCGTGGACGAGGCCGCCACCGTCCCCGGGGACCGGGTCTGCGGTCAGCAGCGTGTATCCCGGGGACCGCAGGGCGTAGGCCAGCTGGTGCGGCGCGGGCCGCCCCGCGACGCCCACCCCGTCCACCCCGCCCACCCCGTCCGCCTCTTCCGCCCCGGGCCCGACGGGCTTGAGGACCAGGAAGAGGTGGAACTCGGTGCCCTTGAGGGCTCCTCCGGCCACGAACTGCAGCAGGGTCGCCGGGGCGGCCCCGACGGCCGGGACGAGGAAGTTCCACGACGTCTGGAGCGACACCTCCCGCTGCGCCGGCCGGAACGCGAGGGTGAGCCCCCCGAAGCCCTCCCGCGTCTTCTGTTCCGCGATGGACGCGGTGAACTCGGACTCCTGGACCGGCGTCGTGAGCCGGGCCGTCAGATGGATGCCACCGGCGTCCTGGAAGAGCACCTTCAAGGGCGCCAGCGGGCCGGTCAGCCCCAGTTCGGTGAAGAACGTGAGGCCCTTGTCCAGCGTGGCGGGGAGGGTGTCGGGAGGGTCGGACCCGGCATCGACGGTCACGCCGTCGGCGCTGCTCACGGCGAGCCCGGACTTGGCGAAGGTGATGCCGTCGAGGAAGCCGAGCACCGGGGCCCAGCCCGACACCTTGCCCGGCGACCAGACCCAGTCCTGCTGCCAGAGAGCGGCGGCGAACAGGGTGCCGCCCTCGGCCTTCCGGGCTGCCTTGCCGAAGAAGGCCAGCTGCGCCGCGTCGAACGTCGCCGTGGTGCTGAGCGCCAGCTCGTAGCCCTTGCCCGCTGCCGGGTGCCCCGTCAGGGCGGTACCCACACGTATGGTCACCGCGGGGTGGAGGAGGGAGACCTGCGGCAGGCCGTCGGGCAGTGGCACGTCGGCATCGCAGGCGAGTGACTTCAGCAGCTTGGTCAGGTCGAGGTCGGGGAAGGTGCCGTCGAGCTCGAAGGTGCCGGGGACGGTCCACTTGGCGGAGAACTTCACCACGGAGTCGTTGCCACTGCCGTTGCTGCCGCTGCCGCTGCCGCTGCCGCTGCCGCTGCCGCTGCCGCTGCCGCTGCCGCTGCCGCTGCCGCTGCCGCCCGAGGCCGGGCCGAGCTCGGCCTCGGCCGACAGGGTGCCGGTGGTCCGCGCGCCGCCGTTCCCGTTGCCGGATCCGCCGTCGGACTGCCGCCCCACGTCACCGATGGTGGCGGCCCCCTCGCCGCCCTCGCGCGCCAGCTCCAGCCCCGCCTCGGTGAGGGCGATGCGGGCCGCGCCGACGTCGATGTGCCACTGCGACGAGACGGACGCGTCGACCTCGTACGCGCCCTTCTTGGGTGTCGCGGTGCCGGAGAACTTCTTCAGCGTCAGTTCGGGCACGCCGGTGAGGTCGGCGTGCGGCAGGAAGTGCTGGAGCACGTCCCGCAGCTCGGCGGGGGTGCTCTCGTCGAGGGTCAGCCGGAACGTGCCGGGCGGTATCTCGGCGGTGGCGTGGAGGCCGACGTTGCCGGCGACGGTGAAGTCGCCACGGCCGGTGACCTTTGCCGCGCGGGACGGCTGGAGCGGATGCGTGACGGTCAGCGTGGCGCCGACCCCGGTCAGAGCGAGGTCGTCGCCCACGATCGGCCAAGTGGTGCCCGGCGTGGTCTCGACGGTGGCGGTGACCTCGGTCAGTGCCGCTGCCGACCCGCCCTTGCCGAATGCCGCCGGGTCGATCGTGACGGTGATCCCGGACAGGCGGACGGAGTTGCCGAGCGTGAAATGCTGCTGGTCGACGAGTTGGTGGACCGCGGGACCGGTACCGTTCCACGCGGCGAGGTCGCCGGGGGAGAGCTTCCCGGGCAGCCGGTCGGCGCCGAGAACGAGCGCGCCGCCGCCGGAGGACAGCGGAGCGCTGATCGTCGCCCCGCCCACCTGCCCGATGACCAGGTCCGCCGCCAGCCGCAGTCCGTAGGTGACCGAGGACCCGTTCGCTTCGTCGTCGCGCGACCCGGCCCAGAGGTAGAAGGAGGCGGAGAACGCCTCGTCCGGTCGGGGCGACGAGCGCAGCGCGACGTCGGTGCGGACCTCGCCTTCCGGGGCCTTGGCGGGCCGGCGTACGACCGGCCCCGTCAGTGTCAGGGTTCCGGGCCGCGGCCGGAGCAGCGTGGCGAGGGCGCCGAGCTGCTCCGGGTCGCTCACCTGGGCGGCGTGGAACGTCAGGCCGGGATCCAAGGCGGGGTACCCGTCGCGGGCGGGCCGGGCCGCCGAGGTGAGCAGCAGCACGGGCGGTGCGGGGAAGGAGAGGGCGGCCAGGTCGCTGCCGTCGGTGGCGGGGAAGGAGGTGGCGAAGGTCCAGTCCGCGGGGAGGGCGAGCGGGACGTAGAGCGTGGGGTCGTGATCGAGGGGGTCGAGGCCGAACTCGATCCCGTGGACCGGCTGGTCGGCGAGGCCGAGGCCGGTGACGGTGAGGGTGCCGCGCACGACCACGCTGTCGTCGTGGTCCTCGCGCCGCAGACCGGTGATGGTCAGCGTGCCGTCGAGCCACGTGCCGACGAGTGCGGCCGCGGGGCCGGTGCCGAGGTCGCCCGCGGGGAGTGTGAGGGTGGTGCCCTGAGTGTGCCGGGTGATCAAGTCCCGGAGTTCGTCGATCGTCATGGGGAGGTCAGCCCTCGAGCTTGGCGTGGATGACCGTGCGGGCGTTGTCAGTGAGTTCCTTGGCGATGTCGGCGCGGTGGGTGTCGGCCGTGCTCTGCACGCCGTCGATGATCTTCTGTTTGACCTCGTCCTTGTTGAGCACCTGCTGGATGATCTTCTCCAGAGGGCTGGGTTCCTTGAGGTGGATCGTGACCTGCAGATCCTGAGTGGCGATCGCGAGGGTGAGGGCGTCGAGACCGATGGTGAGCTCGTCGGCGTCGCGGCCGGTGAAGGACAGGGCGGCCGTCGCCGACGGCTGGGCGATGGTGACGGTGATGTCGCCCTCGATCGTGTCGTCGTCCGAGGGAGCGTGTTCCGGCGCAGCCCCAGCCCCAGCCCCAGCCGCAGCCCCAGCCCCAGCATCGGCCTCAGCTCCAGCCGCAGCATCGGCATCGGTATCGGCATCGGGGAAGGAGACGACGCCCGTGCCGGTGATGGTGAGCGGGGGCGCCGGCACCTTGGCGTCACCGGGGAGCCGGCCGAACCTCAGCGTCGCCCCGATGCCTCCCTCGGTGAGGGCGGCGTCCTTGACGGGGATCAGGATGTTGGAGATGCCCTTGATCGAGCCGCCCTTGAAGCTCAGGTCGGCCGTCGCGACACCGATCTTGTACGAGCCGAGGTCGATGTCTGCGAGGGCGTACGGCTCCAGCGTGGGGCTGCTCGCCCCGAGGACGACGGTCGGCGGGTAGAAGCCGGAGGCGGTGTCGTTCACGGAGGCGCGGAGCCGGTCGAAGAGGTAGATCTCCAGGGGCCCGTACTTCGCCGGGAAGCCGCTGTCGTCCGACGGCAGCGTGCCCTTCGGCACCGCGCCGAGCACCCCGTCGAGCGCCTTGTCCAGCTGGGCGGTGACCGTAGAGGAGAACTGGTCGCGGAAGGAAGGGTCGGCGAGGGTGCCGACGAGCTTCGCGGTGAGCGCCTTCCCGGCGTCCGCGCTGTTGAAGGCGTCGGCCGCGGCCTGCTTCCAGACGTCGAGGGTCTGGGCGTCGATCGTGCTTCCCTCGATGGTCAAGGAGTCCTTGTCGAGATGGAACACCGGCTGCGAGGTGACGGTGATCGACTCGACGGCCAGCTGCGGGGTGCGGTCGGTCCCGGAGCCCGTGGCCTCGGCGCGCAGTACGACGTCGAAGACGAGGTCCCGGGCGGTCACGGTGAACTGCCCGTGGCCCTCGATCTCCTGGCGCGGCCACTCCACCCCCTCCAGCCCCTTGACCACGACCTTCGTGGGCGGCTTCAGGCCGTCACCCCCGCCGCCGTCCCCCGGGTCGTCGATCACCACGACGTGCTGCACCAGGCTGTACGTGCCCTTGACGGTGATCTGCTTCTGCCACCCGTGCGTGTCGTACGCCGCGGTGGTGACCCGGACCGTGCCCCGGTAGCCGTTGTCGGTGGGGGTGAGGTTCTGCAGCTCCCCGACCGAGGCGTTCGGCAGCCCCTCGACGGTGACGGCGGTCAGGGACAGCGTCGGGAAGGGGTGGTCGGCGTCGCGCTGGCTGGTGAAGGGGTCGAGGTTGTCCGGGAGACCGGAAACGCCGCGGTCCTTCGCGTCGTCGAATGCGGCGCCCACGAACATCCACCACGCGGACGCGATGGTGTCGCCGATCGTCTTCCCCTCGTCACCGCCGAGTTCGCCGATGTCCCACGTGTCGACGGCCAGGGGATTCAGCGTGCGGCCGTCCGAGGTGCGGACGTCCTTGAGGACGGTGGGCAGCCAGTACGGGCTGTCCGGATCGTTGACGCGCTTGTACATGGTGGCGTAGATGAAGTCGAGCAGCTTGGTGGCCACGGGCCTCTCCTCAAGGGGCGTCTCGGTGGTGTCGGTCGGGGGACGGACGGGCTGCCGGGCCGCTGTTCAGAACCCGCGGTCCACGACGTGCAGGGCCAGGTCCTCCAGCGCGTAGCGGTACCGCCCGGCCGGGAACGGACGCAGCAGCTCCACCGCCTCCAGCGCCTGGGCGCGGGCGTCGGTGTACGCGCGCGAGAACCCGGCGCCGCCGCGGACCTCGGCGAGCGTGCGCTCCAGGACACCGGGATCGGTGCTCTCGCCGCGCATGATGCGGCTGACCGCGTGCTCCGGGCCCCACTCCTGCATGGCGTAGATCAGGGGCAGGGAGGCGCGGCGGCGCAGCAGGTCCATGCCCCGCGGCTTGCCGGAGCCGGCCTCGTCCTGGGCGAGGTCGAACAGGTCGTCCATGACCTGCAGGGCGCGCCCGAGCCGGCGGCCGTAGAACCCGGCCCGGCGGGCGTCGCCGCTGCGCCCGTCGGCCAGCGTCACCCCGGCCTCCGCCGCCAGCCCGAACAGGGCGGCGGTCTTGCGGTCGGCGGTGCGCCAGTACGTCCTGGCCAGGAGCTCCGGGTCCTGGGAGAGGTCCGTGCGCAGCTCGTCCAGCTCTCCGCAGCCGATCTGGAACGCGGTGTCGAGGACGAGCTCGATCAGGCCCATGTCGCTGTCCCGGTCGATGGCCCGTACGAAGCCGCGGATGGCCTGGACGAACTGCAGGTCGCCGACGAGCACCGCGGCCTCGGTGCCCCGGGCGGCGTTGACCGAGGGCAGGCCGCGGCGCAGGGCGGCGCCGTCCACGATGTCGTCGTGGATCAGCGTCGCCACGTGCAGCATCTCCAGCGAGACGGCCCCCTGGAGTACCTTGTCCGGGAGCGGCGAGGAGCCGTGCACCGTGCGGGCGGCCAGCAGCAGGACGGCCGGGCGCAGCCGCTTGCCGTGCCGGTACAGGGCCCGTTCACCGTCGGTGAGGTACTCCTGCTGCGGGGCCAGGGCCTGGTCGAGGAACGCCTCGAAGCGCGGCAGGTCATCGGCGAGCAGGTTCCTCCACACCCCGCCGAGGACGTCCTCGGCGGGGGCGGTCGTGTCGAGGATGAGCACGGGTCAGGACCGCCCGTCCTGCGGGTGGGCGTATCCGGCGACGCCGGTGAAGGCGGCGTGGCGGACCGTCTCGGCGATGGCGTCCTGCAGCAGCGTGTGCACGAAGCGCATGGCGGCGAGGCGCTCGCGCGCGACGTCGGCGGCCGTTCCCTGCCACTCCTCGTCGTTGATGCTCAGGGCGAGGTCCGGCAGCTCCACCGTCACGTCCGCCGGCGCGCCGTCCGGGGTGAGACGGGTGGTGACACGGATGCCGGCCAGCCGTGCCGTGCACTCGCCCGTGTGCAGGGTGTCAGTCGCCTGCGGGGCCTCCTGAGCCTCGTCGTGGTAGGCGGCGGCGCCGAACTCGTGGATGACGGCGCGTTCCTTGTCGGACAGGGCGATCCAGTCCTCCGGCTCGTCCGGCCGGTCCTCCTGTGCCGCCGGGAGTGCTTGCCCGTCCCCGACGCCGAAGGCGGCGAGCCCGTTGTAGCGGGCCATCTCCTCGGGGGAGACGTCCGGCAGCTCCCCGGAGTGCTCGTCGATGGTCGTGTAGATGCTGTCCTGCGTCATCGGGTTGGTCTGCGCCCCGTCGTTGCCGGTGTCCTGGACCGACTTGGAGAAGCCTTCGGCGGCCGCCGCCGCATCCTGGAGGCGCTTGGCCTTGGCCGGGTCCTTTTGCTGGATCCGGGCAGCTTCCGTGGTCAGCGCGGTCTGGACCGTGGTCCGCTGCTGCCAGGCGTGCGCGTTGTACGTGCCGCCCTCTTGCGGGTCCTGCCAGTCGTTGACCGGCTGCTGATCACCGGCGGACGGCAGGGCGTCGGCGGTGGCGTCAGGGTCCGTGGTGCCGTAGGTCTGCTCCGACATCCGCTGGGTGACGCCTTTTTCGGCCCACTTCTTGCGGAGGTTGGAGGACACCGAGGAGCTGCCGTTGAAGATGTCGTAGTAGCTCTCGTTGTGCGTGCCGTACTGGATGAGGACCTGGCGGCCGTTCTCGGTCTTCATCAGCTTGGTGCGGTGGGCGTCGGCGCGGCCGGTCCAGCGGCGGACGGTCTCGTCGTCCGGGTGGCTGACGGGGACGGCGCGTTCCCCGGTGGGCAGGGTGGGCTGCCGTGCCTCTGCCGAGAGCGGTTGCAGGTTCCCGGCGGTGTCGATCTCCCGGATCTCGTCGGGCCGGGCGTCGAGGGCGTAGCGGCCGGTGAGGACGAGGGCGGGGATGCGGTGGGTGAGGTGGCGGCTGCCGCCGCGGGTCTCCTCGGAGAGCGCCTCCGGCGGGCCGTCGGCGCGTAACCGGAGCGCACCGAGGCGGAAGCTCAGCGAGCCGGTGGGGTAGTCGAGAGTGCCGGGCATCTCCACGCTGCGGGCGAGGGGGTAGCCGGGCGTGTCGGCGAGGTGGAGGGGCTCGGTCCGGGGACCGGGCCGGGCGTCGCCGGACTGCGGGGGCTGGGGCGTGCTCAACGGGTCTCCTGAAGTGGTCGTCGGGCGGGCGGGCGTAGCGGGGCGGTGCGGCAGTGCCGGCGCGCCGCGGGCGAGCGGGGCGGTGATGCAGGAGGTTCAGGGGCGATTCAGGGCCTTTCCGGGCCTTTATGGGCTGTTCAGGGCTGTTCAGGGCAGTTCAGAGCAGTTCGGAGCGGTTCAGGAGACGACGAACGTGCCGCTGACCATGAGCATCCCGTCGTGCGAGCCCAGTTCCGGCGACGTCACCTTCACGGACACGGTCTGGCCGCTGACGGTGATGTCGGTGCCCAGCGGCTTGTCGAGCGGGATGTCGACGGTCTTCTTGTCCTCCAGCGCCTTCTTCAGCACGGACGGGGCCGCGAGGGCGAGCAGGTTGGCGGGTGCGGCGACCAGCATGGCGGCGGTGGACTTGGGGGTCAGCGTGAGCGAGTTGAGGACGATCTTCTTCAGCGTCGCGGAGAGGGCCTTGTCCGTCAGGCCGGTGGCCTTGAAAGTGACGTTGGGTTCGGTCGGGTTGAGGACGACCTCGAAGTCGACCAGCGCATCCATGGGTGTGTACCTCCTGGAGTGAGGAGCGGTGAAGGCGAGGGAACTCAGGACTCCTGGGAGGCCTTGAACAGTGCGCAGCCCTTGCCCGGGGCGACGGGGAACAGGTCCACGCCCACGGACCAGGGGATGTCGAAGTCGGCCGAGACGGTCGTCGGGTCGCTCTCGTCGACCTTCACGTTGTCGGCCTTCCGGAACTTCGCTTTCCACCAGACCGTGGCCACGCCGGTCACGGTCTTGTCGTCGTTGGCCAGTTCCTTGTCCTGCCACTGGCCGAGGGCACCCTGCAACAGACGCGCCAGGAGGTCCCGGCCGACGAGGAGGAAGACCTGCTTGTCCGACGGCCAGGCGGTGGCGGCGCCGGAGGAGACCGTGGCGGCGGGGGAGTGGCCGGTTCCTGCGGTCGCAGTGAGCACGAGGTGCGTCCCGGTGACGTCCAGGAGGACGGGGGTGAGGGAGACCTGCTGGCCGAAAAGGTCCTGGACGGGCAGCTTCAGGCCGTTCACCAGGTTCTTCGCCTGGTCGAGGACGTTCGGCACGATCACCTTGTCGACCATGATCTTCGTGTAGCGGTCCGGGATGTCGGACAGCCACACGCCGAGCGGGACGACGGTGATGCCGCCGTTGTCGACCTTGGCCTGGACGGCGACTTTGACCTCACCGACCCCCGGGGGGAGGGCATCGCCGGCGATGGTGCCGTTCACCTGCAGCTGCGGGACGTGGAGCTGCAGGACTCCTGAGTCGGGCAGGTCCTTGACGCCCTGCGCTTTGATCATCTTGCTCCAGAGCTCGGCGTCCGGTTTCTCCAGGACGAGCTCGGGCGGCACCAGGAAGTCCCAGGTGAAGGTGTAGACGATGTCTTCGATGGTCTCGGGTCCGTAGGTGCCGTGGAACACCGCACGGTGTTGGCTGTGGAGGGACTTGAGACCCGAGTTGAGGCCGTCGGCGTGGATTCCGAGTGCGAGGTCATATGGCGTTTCGGTCACGGCAGCAGATCTAACGGGGTGAGCGACCGGGAGAACAATCGGTTCCTGGCCAATTCGGAAACGGAATCCGGAGGGGAAGGAAGGACTGAACGCGTCATTCCGTGGCGTGGTTCATGCATTCATGTAACGCCGAATTATGTAAATGCGCAGCATGAAGGAACGGGTGCCGTGGCACGCGGGTGTGCTGTCGAATTACGGGCCGCCTCGAACTGTGGTGCGGCCGGAGCTCGTCGGGGCTCACCGGAACGCGCCCGGAAACGGGCCGCGATCGCGCGGCATGAGGACGGCGGCGGTGCCCGGCGGCACCCGTCCGGGCACCGCCGTCACCGTGGCCCTACCGTTTGCCGACGTGCAACGCGCCCTGGAGCGCGAGTGCGTCACCGAAGCGCCCGAGCGTCAGGTTTGTCGGCGTCACGTCGAGGTGGACGGGATCGACGTCGATGGGGATGGCCGGGAAGGTGCCCACGGGGAACTCGACGCCGCGGAGCGCGCTCCCGACGATGCCGCCGAAGGTCGACGACAGGGCGTCGACGACCCACGAGACGATCAGGCTGACGATGTCGCCGCGCGTGGGCACGAGCTTGAGGTCGAAGGAGCTCACGTCCACCGCAGTGGCCTTCAGCGTCGTCCCCGACATGGTCAGGGTGAGCGTGACGGTCGGATCGGGTTCCAGATGGAGGTCGAAGAACGCATCGGTCGACCCGCCCAGGATCCAGTTGATCCCGGCGCTTCCGCTCCCGGAGACGGCCGTGTGGACGCGCACCGTCGGCACGTCGTCCCACGCCACCTCACAGCGGACGTTGTGGATGGCGATCGTCGCCTTGTAGTACGCAGTGCCGACCCCGATGTTCTTGGAGTCGCCGGCAGGGAAGGTTTTCCCCTCCAGATACCCGGTCGCCAGCTGCGCGATCCGCTCGACCGCATCCCGCCCGAGCAGGGCGAAGAAGGGGCTCTGCGGCCAGCTGTCGGGGAACGGGGGCTTCGGGACGCCGTGCTCCGCCAGATTCAGGGCGGCCACGGCCTGCTGCGGCTGGATGACGGGAACGGGCGTCGACAGCGGCAGGCCCGGGATCTGCGGCGCGGGCAGTGTGATGCCCGACAGGACCTTCCGGGACTGGTCCAGGACGTTGGGGAGCACGACCTTGTCGAGGAAGATCTTGTCGACCTTGCTCGGTGCGTCGGCCGTGGCCTTGAAGGGGTTGAGGCTGAACAGCCCGGTGTCGGACGTCGCGGCCTGGACGTCGACCGTGATGGCGACGTCCTCCTCGACGGGGTCGCCGTCCCCGGAACCGATCTTCACGTGCACCCGGTTCAGCCGCACCTGGAAGGTGCTCCCGTCCATCGAGGCGCGCAGGGCGGGGACGTGCTCGGAGAGCTCGGACTCGGTCATGGCGCCTACGGCGGCCCCCGCGGTGAGGTGCGCACGTAAGTCCTCATCGGACTGCGCGGGCGGGGTCAGGTCGAAGACCGGCGCCTCCTTGACGTCCCAGGAGACCGTGAACGTGGTGCCCTCCACACCGAAGGGCTGCGAGCCGGTGAAGTACTGCGGGTAGAGCTGTTCGTAGACCTCCCGGGACGTCGAGTTCACGACGTCGGCATTGGCCCCCACCATGAGGTCGCAATTCATGCGTGCTCCTTTTGCAGTTCTTTACCGGCGGTCGGACCGGCTCATGGGAAAACACCCGGACCGCAATCCAGAAGCGGGGAATCCGGGCATGGCGACGTGACTTGGGCGACGGCGTCGATGATGGTGCGTCGGCTACGGCCCGTTCAAGACCGCAGGAGAATTTTCGACAGGTCGTCGAGGCCGCAATGCTCATGGAAACAGCTTGGTCGGTACGTGTTGGCCTCCCGCTTTCCGCCCGGATCGCGGTCGTCGCCGGACGACGGTGTTTGGCGTAATCGGGAGGTACGCACATCAGGGGTGAGCATTACCCTCTGTGCTCGCGTTCTGTGCTCGCGCGCTCGGGGTGCGATGGGACTGCCGACACTTCATGTACGGGCGCATCCACACCGCCGCCCTGCGGGCGATCGCCGAGCTCGACGTGGCCGGCCTCCTGGCCGACGGCCCGCACACCCCCGAGGACCCGGCCGCCCACTCGGCCACCCACGCCGGCTCCCTGCGCCGCGTCCTGCGGCTGCTCGCCGTCCGCGGACTGTTCCACGAGAACACCGACGGCACCCTCGCCCTCACCGACAGCGGACACCTGCCGCGCGCCGACGTGCCCGGTTCCCAGCGCGCCGCGGTCCCGCTGTTCACCGGCGAGAGGTTCCGCAGGGCCGGCCGCCACTGGCCTCACCGACACCCTGCGCACCGGCCGGGTCAGATTCGACGATGCCTACGGGCTTGCTTTCCAGCAATGCACGCTGCGCCGGCCGACGGAGGTTCTTGGCGGCTCGCCGTGCCCCGGCCCACCGCCACGGACGGCTCCGCACCGCCCGCGATCAGGCATAGGCCGCCTCGTAGCTCGGGAAGAACACGTCCACTGCGTGGGAAAGTGCCGACTGCCCGCTCCACCAGGGACTCGACTCCACCAGGGACTCGACACGCTGCGCGGTGAAGTAGCCGTTCGGCCTTCTCGCGGGCGGTCGGCCGGCGGCCCTGATGATGACCTCGGGCGCAGGCGGACTGGGCGTGGGGATCCGTCATTCCCGGCCCGTCGCCAGGTCATTTCCTGCTTCCCGCTCCAGACCGTCCTGGCCGACGGGTGCGCGGCGGCGATCGCCGATGGGGCCCTGAAGAGCATCGCGACGTACCACGCGGCAGCTCTCCCGCTCACCCCTGAGGGTGTGAGAAGCCGATGCTCAATGAAGGCCATGGTTGAACGAGGGACCTTCCTGGGCCCAGTGGCACCGGGTGCAAGGCTGAGGGACCATGGCTTCGGGGCTCCAAGCACTCGACGCTCGGGAGCGTAGCCATGAACACCAAGCCCGCCTGTGGGCCGGAGCGTGACCCTGACTTCTTCGAAGAAGTCGACAAGCTGTTCGCCAAGTACCCTGAGGCCGCTGGCAGGTATGCGGTGACTTGCAGAAGGCTGGAGCTCGAAGTACTGAAGATCGACTTCAAGAAGCAAGTGGGGGTCACGCGTATCGAGGACGGCCGCATCATCACGGAGTTCTTCGACCGCGACCAGGTCGAGCGTGTCGGCAGCGGCTGCTGCGAGTGGCCGAAGAACGACGACGGCCTTTGCAACAGGCAATGTGACGTGTGATTCACACCTGGATGGTCGTGTGCAGGTTCAGCACACCTGTTCTGCACCGGCCGGTAGCCGACCGTTGGCCGGATCACCTTATGGCCGGCGGCCATGTAGGGCTTGCCGGGGGCGAGTCCGGTGTGGCGGCGAATCCTCGGCAGTGTGGAACCGCTGACCGCTGACCGCTGACCGCTGACCACTGACCACGCGACAACCGAGCCGCGAGACGCTCGCCAGACTCCCATCCCCTGCGCCAACGTAATCTGTTCCAGGGTTTGTCGAAGCCGCACCGTTCGCCGTCCGCAGCGGATGATGAGCTGGTCCACTTCCCGGTCTCCCGGCCGTCGGCCGCGGCGTCGACGAGCCCTCGTGCGTACCGCTGTGCCGGTTCGAAATGACCGTTGACACTCCGGGACTCATATGACCCAATACCAGCGCGTATGGGTCAGTGGGGAACTTCAGGGTCCCGCCCCCCCTGCGTCTGACCATGGTTCAATGCCGTGCGTGATCACACACATACCTGGAAGATCCGCGTAGCCATGGTGGAACCTCTGACCCCTTCGGATCCCCGGCGCATCGGCCCGTACAGGCTCGAAGGCCGGCTCGGCGCGGGCGGCATGGGACAGGTCTTCCTCGGGACCTCGGCGGCGGGGCGCAAGGTCGCGTTGAAGGTCATCCGTCCGGAGCTCGCGGCCACCGCGCAGTTCCGCGCGCGATTCGCCCGAGAGGTCGAGGCGGCGCGGCGGGTGGGCGGATTCCACACCGCCCAGGTCGTCGACGCCGACCCCGAGGCCGCATCGCCTTGGCTGGCCGCCGCGTACATCCCCGGCCCCACGCTCCAGCAGGTCGTCACCGCGCAAGGCCCGCTCGCCCCCGAGGCCGTGCTGCGCCTGGGCGCCGGAATCGCCGAAGGCCTGGCCGCGGTCCACAACTGCGGCCTCGTGCACCGCGACTTGAAGCCCGGCAACGTCATCCTCGCCGCCGACGGCCCGCGGATCATCGACTTCGGCATCGCGCACGCCCTCGACGCCGGGCCGATGACGCATACGGGCGCCATCATCGGCACCTACGCCTACATGTCGCCGGAACAGATCCGTAACCCCGCCCAGGTGACCCCCGCCGGCGACGTCTTCTCCCTGGGCTCGGTGCTCGCTTTCGCCGCCACCGGCCGGGGCCCGTTCGACGCGTCGACCGTCCCTGCGATCATCCACCGGGTCACGAGCGAGGCACCCGTACTCGCCGGCATCGCCGAGGGAGGCCCGCTGTACACCCTGGTCCGCCACTGCCTCGCCAAGGACCCCGCCGGGCGCCCGCTGACCTCTGAGGTTCTGTACCGGTTGGCCGTCACGGCTCCCACGGCCCCTCCTCCCGTACCGTCCCTGCCTCCGGCCACGCCGCCACTCCCGGCCACGCCACCGCTCCCGGCCGTAAATCTCTTAGGCGGCCGTGGGATCCGCCGCCGCTCCATGCTGTTCGGCGGACTCGCCGCCGCGACGGCCGCGGTCGCCGTGCCTGCCGCCTTCGCGTTGTGGCCGGAGAACGAACCACCCGCCGAGCCGAAGGACAAGCCGAAGGCGAGCAAGAACCCCGACCGGGACTTCACCAAACCCGTCGGCGAACTCAAGGGCCACGAAAGGGACATCGAGAGCCTGGCGATGAGCCGGGACGGAAAGTTCCTCGCCACGGGCGGCTACGACAAGACGCTGAAGCTGTGGGACCTCACCGTGCGCCGGGAGAAGCTCACCTACGAAGGCCACACCGATGCCGTTACGTCGGTGGCCTTCAGCGCCGACGGCACCACCCTGTACTCGGGCGCCTTCAAGGAGCTGCTGACCTGGGACGTGAACAGCGGGGCGGCGAAGGAGAAACTGGCCTCGTACAAGGGCGAGTTCGACTACGTCAGCTGCCTGGCCATGAGCCCGGACGGCAGGACCCTCGCCGTGGCCGTCGGCAGCCGCGTCGAGCTGATGGACCCGGCAACCGGGCGCGTCCGGGAGACCCTCGAGGGGCACACGGGCAGCATGAACTGGGTCGCCTTCAGCCCGGACGGCAAGACCCTCGCGAGCGTCGCCGCCGACCTCGGCAAGAGCGGTGTCCGGCTGTGGGACACCACGAGCGGCCGCTCCCTGAAGATCCTCCGCGACGGCGGGGAGAAGAACTACTCCCAGGTGGCGTTCAGCCCCGACGGCAAGACCCTCATCGCGAACGGGCCCGGTATCCAGCTGTGGGACCTCGCCTCCGGGAACCTCACCCGGAAGCTCACCGACCGGCACGAGTACCTCGGCGCCGCGGCCTACCGTCCGGCCGGCACCGGGACCGGAGGCAAGGCGATCGTGGTGGGCGGCGGCACCTATGTCGAGACGGAGAAGGCCGACACCGTGGGCCGCACGGTCAGCGTCTGGAACGCGGACAGCGGTGAGCTCACCGCCACCCTGGTCGGCGGCGAGCAGCAGATCCTTCGGGCCACCGTCGAGCGGCTCGTCTTCACCCCGGACGGCAAGACCCTTGCGGGCCTGCTCGTGCCCGCTGCCAACGAGAGCGGGGCCAAGCCGTCGATCCAGCTGTGGCAGCTGCCGTGAGCAATGCCGGGCAAACCGCTGACACCCTCTGACCCTCTTCGCACGGACGGAATCATGGACGCACTCAGACCTGACGACCCGCAGTGGGTCGGCCCCTACCGCCTGGACGGACGGCTCGGCGAGGGCGGCATGGGCTCGGTCTTTCTCGGTACGTCGCCGGGCGGGCGGAAGGTCGCGGTCAAGCTGATCAAGCGGGAGTTCGCGGCGGCCCCGCAGTTCCGGGCGCGGTTCGCGCGCGAGGTGGACGCGGCGCGCCGCGTGGGCGGCTTCCACACCGCGCAGGTCGTAGACGCCGATCCCGGGGCCGACTCCCCCTGGCTGGTCACGGCGTTCATCCCCGGCCCGACGCTGCACGACGTGGTCGCCAAGGACGGCCCGCTGGATCCCGCCGCAGTACTGAGGCTCGGCGCGGGGCTCGCGGAGGGGCTGGCTGCGATCCACAATTGCGGGCTCGTGCACCGGGACTTGAAGCCCGGGAACGTGATCATCGCCGACGACGGCCCACGCATCATCGACTTCGGCATCGCCCGCGCCGTCGACGCCAGCTCGCTCACCGCGACGGGCACGATCATCGGCACCTACTCGTACATGTCCCCGGAGCAGATCCGCGCCGACAGGGCGGGCCCGGAGAGCGACGTGTTCTCGCTCGGCTCGGTACTCGCCTTCGCCGCGACCGGGCACGGGCCGTTCGACGCTCCCACGCTGATCGAGGTCGTCCAGCGCATCCTCGACCAGCCGCCCGCGCTCGACGGGACCGACGGGACACTGCGGGAGCTGCTGGCCGCGTGCCTGGCCAAGGAGCCCGGGGCACGGCCTGCTGTCGGCGAACTGCCCGCGCGGTTCGCGGCGGGTGTCGGGGGCGCGGTGGTGGAGCCGAGGCCTATGGGGGACCGCCCGGTGGATCCTCGTATACCGGCATCGCCCGCACCTGCCACGCCCGGACCCGCACCTGCCACACCCGGACCCACACCTGCCACACCCCCACCCGCCACACCAGCACCCGCACCTGTCACACCCCCCCACCTCACCCACGTTGCGACCGCCGCCGCCCCGCCCAGCACTCCATCACCAGGGTTCGGCCCGGTGAGCACCACCGTGGCGGCCGCGGATGACGGGCCCCGCTCCGGCAGGGTCTCCCGGCGCACGCTCCTGTTCGCCGGGCTCGGCACGGCAGCCGCGGCGACAGCCGTCGGGGTGCCGCTCCTGCTGCGGAACCGCGACAAGGCGGACGGCTCCTCCGGCAAGCCCGGCGCGCCGTCGGGCGGGGCGAAGCCGGGCAAAGCCGAGGAGGTCATCCGTTTCAAGGGGCTCGAAGGGACGCGGACGCTCGCCTTCAGCGAGGACGGCAAGCAGCTGTACGGCACCGGCCACAACAGCATCTGGAAGTGGGACCCGCGCACCGGGGACGGCGCCCCCGTCCGCATCGGCGCCCCCGGGTACATGCAGCCCACGGTGTTCAGCCGGGATCTCAAGCTCCTGGTCAGGGCCGAGGAGAACAAGGTTCGTATCTGGGACACCGCCAACGGCAAGGCCGTCCACACGTTCACGCTGCCCACCGAGAAGGGACCGACCCAGAAGGGCTGGCCCACGGGCCTGGCGATCAGCGCGGACGGCAGGACCGTGGCCGCGACCACCTCAGAGGGCCTGCACCGTTGGGAGTTGCCGTCCGGGGAGTCCATCGGCGTCTCCACGAGCGTGTCCGGCGGCCCTCTGGTGATGCGCGGCGACGGGCAGATGATGGCCGGCGGGCGCCCCTTGCAGCTCATGTCTCCCGGGGGCCATGCCACCGCCACGGTCAAGGACAGCGGCGGCGCCGCCGTCGTCGCGTTCAGCCCGGACGGAACGCTCCTGGCCTACGGCACGCAGGGCGGCCGGCTCGTGCTGTGGAACACCGACTCCCGCTCGGAGGTCTTCAGGGTCGAGGACGTGACCTGGCTCGCGTCCCTCGCGTTCGATGCGGAGGGGCGCCACCTCGTCGGCGGCGGCCGTGACTCGGTCGCCCGCCTGTGGGACACGGTCCAGGGCAAGGAAGTCGCCCGCTACAAGTGCCCCAACTCGATCGACGCGGTGGCCATCAGCCCGGACGGCAAGTCCGTGGCGATCGGCCTCAGCTTGGCACCCGACCTCGACGCCAAGGACTCGGCCCTGCTCTGGCAGCTACCCTGACATGGCTCTGACGTCGTTCATCGGGCCCAGGCAGAGATCACGGGGAGCCGACACGCAGCGGGCACGCCGGCTTCCGGCGGCCGGCACGAGGGACCGGCCATGCAGTCGCGTCACGATCGCGCGTTCTTGGCGGCCTTCTCCGCGAACGGGCCGGGCAGGGAACGGCCCTCGAACCGCGGGGCCGTGGCGTCCGAGGCAAGTGCCCGGCGGGCAACTGGGCCGGAGACCTTCTCCCCGGCCGCGACGCGGTTACGAAGGTGGGCGGTGGTGTCGGCTGGCGCGGGGACGGTTCTCAGCTGTACACCGCACCGCGATGTGAATACTGAGGATGATGGCGCGCGGAGGTGGTGCGGGCGGTGCGCATCGGGTCAAGGGGCGCGTAGGAGACCGGACACGCACCCCTTGACCAGGTCTGTCTGACAGGTTCGCGGCCGGATGGGGGATGACTACTGTGGAGCTTCACCCAAGACCATGCGGAGTCCGCGGGCCGTGTCCACGTACTCGCGGACCCGGTGGACCAGCCCGCCCCGGAGTCCGAAGACGAAGCAGTAGTCGTTGCTGTAGTGGTTGCCGTTGGCGAGCGTTGCCGTCATGGTCGTCTCCACGACCGCCCACTCGCCGTCGGCATGGAAGCCGTGAAAGGCGACGGTGACGTCACGCGCGTACAAGCGGGGGAAGTCCTGGGCGAAGAAGCGCACGATCGCCTTCCTGCCCACCATGTGGTGGGTCCCCCCAAGCGCGACCACAGTGGCGTTCCCAGGGGGCGACAGCCACTCGGCGTCCTCGGTGAGGACCGCGGAAATCCGGTCCGGGTCGTAACTGGCAAGCGCCTGAAAGGCGTTCTCGATGATGCTGCGGCTCATGAACCCACTGTCACCGTCAGCGCGCACCGGTGTCTTGGACAAATGTTCCGGCCGATGTCCTCGTACCATGGAGCGATGCGATCCACGCGATCCTTTGTGCGCGAGCGCGAGCGTGAGGCGGTGGCCGGATGGGCCGTCGCAAGGCCGCCATGGCCCAGCCGGACCGTCGGTGTCAGCCTGGCCGGATTCCGTGACTACAGCACGGGCACGGTTGACGTGCCAGTGGTCCCGCACCCGGCCGTCACGCTGGTCCTGGAGTTCGGTGACGGCTCGTTAGTCGTGGGCGACGCCTCTGGTCGGCAACAGGGCGGAAGTCTTGTTGCCGGGCTCGCTCCCGGTGCAGTCCGCATGCGGGGCGAGAACGTTGCGTGTGTGGAGGTGCACCTGTCCCCGGTGGTCGCTTACGCCGTGCTGGGTGTCTGCCCGGCGGAGCTGGACCGCACCGTGGTCGCCCTCGACGACCTGTGGGGCCGGGACGCGTCACGGATCCGGGAGCAACTGGGCGATTCCCCTTCATGGGAGGACCGTTTCGCATTGACGGACGTCCTGCTCGCCCGTCGACGCGAGACGGGGCCGCTGGTGGACCCGGAGGTGGTCCGGGTCTGGGACCGAATCGTCGTCAGCCGGGGCCTGGCCAAGGTCGAGGACCTGGCCGTCGAGGTCGGGTGGAGCCGCAGGCGCCTGTGGTCCCGCTTCCGGTCGCAGATCGGCCTGCCTCCCAAGCGCGCTGCGACGCTGGTCCGCTTCAGGCATGCCGCCCACGGCCTGGCCGCCGGCAACAGCGCGGTCCGCGTCGCGGCCGAATGTGGTTACGTCGATCAGTCCCATCTCCACCGGGAGGTTGTGGCGTTCACCGGCATGACTCCGGCGACGCTGGCCGGTGACCCGGGGCTGGAGGTGGACGACATCGCGTGGGCGCGCACCGCGTCGGCGCGACGGACCGCCAATCCGCCCCACTCAGCGCCTACCGGTCGGGGCGGGCACAGCGATGGTGTCCAGCGCCGTGTCACATCTACTGATCTGTAAAGCTGCGAGAGGCACCAGTCGTGATCACGTTGACAGAGAGACTCGCCGTCGACACCGTTGACGAGTTCCTGACAGGCGAGGAGGTTGCCCGCTTCTCCCGGGCGATGGACGACTTCATCCGGCGGACCGGCTGGAAGCCCGTCTACGTCGGCGAAGAACTGGGCGTCTTATCCGACGAGGTCCAAGCCGCCCTCCAGGCAGCGACCTTGCGCCACTTGCCCGAAATTCGCCGCACGTTCCCCTCCGCCACGGGCTGCTCCCCGTGGCAGCTCATCCAGTTCGACGCGACCGAAGGCGCCGTGCGCCAGCTCGACGGCATCGGACCCGACCCGGTCACCGGCCCCCGCCACGTCGCCCGTATCAGTGTCACCGTCCAGGACGCGCGAGCCGGCGGCCAGTTCTTCTTCGAGACCACCTCCAGCCCCACCTCTGGGACCCCCGATTCGGCGAAGGAGCGGCGCTCGGCTACGCCGACGGGATGCGCTTCACCCGTATCGCACCCCACGACAAGATCTCCCGGCAGGACCCGGAGACCGACTGGATCCACGAGGTCCGTGGCACCCCCTGGACCACGCCCGCCGGTTCGGGTACCGCCATCGTCTACGGCTCCCAGCTCATCCACGGCATCACGCCAGTCACCGAAGGCCGCTGCCGCAAGTTCATCACCGGTCTCATCGCCGGAGACTGAACCACCCTTCCCTCCCCAGCGCGCCGAGGCCATCGGACCGGGCCGACGCGAGCAGGGCGCCCCCCCCCGTGAACGCCCGTGCGCGCCGGGGAGTGCATCCCACCGTGTGTGCGAGGCGGCCGCGCTGCCGGAGCAGGGTGCTATCTGGTGGTCTTGGTGTTCTCCAGGGGTAGGCGCCGGGCCACAGGCTGCTCCGGACGAGCCGGAGCACGCTGTGGCTTCCCGGGGAGATGCGGATGTTCGCAAGGCGCGGCCTCAGCGTGGCGTTGTGTTTCCTGGCTCTGGCCGGCTCCTCCCTGGCGTGGTCCCCGGTGGCTGCCGCCGGCGGCAGCGGCGAGACGGCGTTCGTCTGCACCGGGAAGGAGAAGGGCTCCTCCACTCCGGGCCTCGGTCTGCTGCCGAAGCCCACCCGTCTCGAAGCCGAAGCCCAGTACACCTGCTCGGGCGGGCCCGGATAGGCCATCCCGGCCACCGGGCATTTCGTGGGATCGGCGAATGCGTCCTGCGTTGCGGTGAGCAGCCCCACCGGACGGGAGAAGGTCCGCTACACGGACGGCCGGGAGTCGGTCATCGGCTACACGAGTTCGACCGTCGTCCGCCTCAGCACGGTCACCCTCGTCATCCTCAACGGCACTGTGACTGAAGGCCGCGGCCAGGGCCGAACCGCATGACGCAACGCACCATCGCGACATTGGCGACCCGAGTGCCCGCCGGGGGGGGGAGGGACTGTCTGCTGCCCGCCTCCGTCAACCATGCCGCAGGTGGCGTACAGCTGGACGTCGGCCCAGCCTGAGGGGCCATACCCGGCGGCATGGGACGCCGGTACGCCAGCCCGTTCCCAGGCCGACAGCCCGGATCGGCCTGAAGGCGATGTACCGCCGCTGAACCCAGCTCTGATCCCTGCCTTCTGACGGAGTGCCGTGCCTGTGAAGTCACCAGGCAGGGCGCGCGGCCGGGTAGGTTACGGGTCAGGCGGCCCATTCCACCCCGAGTCCGGCGAGAGCTTTCCTCTGTCCCTGGGCATTACCGGTGAGATTGGCCCTCGACCTGGATCTCCTTGGCGTGGGCCTGCCCTGGGGACCCGGGGGTGGCCCTCGCGGGCGACGTACCGTGCGAGACCGGCGAGGACCTGGCATGTTCGTGAGTTCTGATCCACTGGCCGGTGAGTGGTCGGTGTGATCGATGCGTGGACCAGGAAGAGCACCACCCGGCCCCGGAGGGGTTGGGTGGCTTTGTTCATGAGTCGCAGTTCTGGCTCAACAACTGGACAGCGCTGGTGATCACCACGCGGACTCCTGTGCCTCTGAGGGTTGAGCCGTTGGGAAGGCCTTCCGCATGCGGGTGAGGAGGGCGTTGGCCGCCGGGGCGGTAGGGCCGTCCGTGGGCCAGGCGAGGGCGACCCGGCCGCGGAGGCTGGGGGCGGTGATGGGGAGGGTGCAGAGGCCCAGCTTGGCTGCTGCCTCGGACGGGATGTCCGGGAGGATGGCAACGCCGAGGCCGCGGGCGGCGAGGCGTGCCAGCAGGTGCGGTGCGGCGGCCTCGAAGGCGATGCGGGGCTGAAAACCCGCCTGTGTGCAGGCATGGTCCAGTACGCCGCGCAGGCCGGTGCCGCGCGGGAGGCTGATCAGGGGACGGCCGGCGAGCGCGGCCAGCGGGATTGAAGTGCAGCCGGCGGGGGTGAGCAGCGGGTCGTCCGGAGCCATGGCGGCGACCAGAGGGGTGTCGACGATGACCTGAAGGCTGACGCCCTGCGGGGGATCGTCGTGGGCGAGGCCGATCACGGCGAGGTCGAGTTCGCCACGGTGCAGGGCGGTGAGCATCCGCTCCGATGTGTCCTCGGTGAGGGAGATCTCGACCTGCGGGTGGTCGTCGTGGAAGTCGGCCAGTACCGCGGCCACGTCGAACTCGTCGGTGGCCGCACTCGACACCAGTCCGATGGTGACCTGGCCGCGGACCAGGCCGGTGAAATCGTCCGCTGTCTGCCGCAGCCCCGCGATGGCCGCGAGTGCCGCCCGCGCGAAGGGAAGGACTGCTTCGCCGACGGCGGTCGTGGTCACCGTCCGGCCGGAGCGGTCCAGCAGCGGCTGCCCGAGCTCCCGCTCCAGCTGTCGGATCTGAGCACTCACCCCCGGCTGTGCGAGGTGGAGGCGGGCGGCAGCGCGGGTGAAGTTGGCCTCCTCGACAACAGTGAGGAAGTACTGCAACTGACGGAGCTCCATAAGCAGAGATTCTAGTGATGAGAAGTACCGGCTCTTGGACTTCTGGTGGCTGGTTCGGCACGCTGGTGATCATGGAGAGTACGGCGGCGGAGATACGCGCAGAGATTGCGGCCGAGCGGCGCGAACTGGCGGATGTTCTGGATGGACTGACCGATGAGCACTGGGACTCACCGACCCTGTGCAGCGGATGGCGTGTGCGGGAGGTCGCCGGCCACATGAGCATGGGGTTCCGGTATTCGTTCGGCAGGACGGCGCTGGAACTCGCCCGCGCGGGCGGCAACCTGCACAGGATGACCGACCGCCTTGCGCGCCGCGACGCCGCCGCCCTTTCCCCACGCGAGCTTGCCGTCGCACTGCGGGACAACGCCCATCACCCCTGGAAACCGCCGGTGGGGGGTCTAGCGGCAGCCCTGGGTCACGACGTGATCCACGGCTTGGACATCACCCTCGCACTCGGCCTCGGGCGGCAGGTCCCCGAGGAGCGCCTGCGGATCATGTTCGGGACCGTCAATCCGCGGACGCTCCGCTTCTTCGGCGCAGACCTCGAAGGCGTCGAACTGCGGGCCACCGACCTGGACTGGTCGTACGGCACAGGCACTCAGGTGGTAAGCCGCCCCGCCCAGGAACTCCTGCTGCTCGCATACGGGCGCAAGCTCCCGGGAGGGTCCCCAACCGGCAAGCAGGCCCGGTGACCGTCAGCGGCCGGGGTGACCCGGGCTGCCCGAGATGAGTCACCCTGCTGGACCGGCTCATCCACTCGGCGCCGAACTGCACGAGCAGCGGCATCGGGCCCGCACATCATCGAGCAGGGCATTGACGTCTCCGCCATTGACGGCCTCGCCGGGGCCGTTGACGTCCCCGACGGGAGTTTCGATCGTCATTTTCGCGTTCCTCTTCCCATGGGTGCGAGACGCGCTCAAAGGCGTCAACGCCAGAGGGTGCGCATCGCTCTTCCTATGAGTGCGCACTGGCGAACAACGGACCGAAATCACTCGTTCAGGTGATGTCGTTTCCCCCTCAGAGATCGGTGAACAGGGCGTCCAGCGTCAACTCGACGGCCCAGGTACTGACCGGCCCGTCCTGGCCCACCTCACCGAATGCCGCACCCGAAACGGCCAGGACCCCACCGAGGAGCTCGAACCGATCACCCCACGGGAGGCAGTGCGCGCCCTGCGAGCCTTGCGCAGGCTCAGCCTCATCGACCACACCCCCGACGTCCCCCCCACCAGGCCGTCCGCGTCCACCGGCTCATCCAGCGCACACCCGTGCAGCCCTGGCTCCCAACTGGCCCGCACAGGCGCGCTGAGTAGAACGTCTGGTGTTTCGACACGAGTACGTTCGCGGACCGATCACGGGGTCTGTGACCGAGGGCCATGTCCTTGAGCGGGTCGGCCAGTGCCGTGCGGCGCCGGAGCTGTGTGCCTTGAGGAGCCGGGCAGCCACAACGCCCTTCTTGCTGCGAGCCCGGCCGATGATTCCGATCTCTCGCACTCGCACCCTTCCTCGGCCTGCGTCTTTTTGCCCCAACAGCTCCTGTCCGGTTCGGGCTGAGAGACCCTTGCGGGCCTCCGGAGGCGCGGCCTTTTGAGCTGGCCGGAGTGGTCGGCTCGCCGGTTGCCTGCTGAGGAGTGGCCGCGGGCGGTGTCCGGATGCGCCCAGACAGGTACGGGCGCAGTCTGGATATGTGTCCGGATTTGCGCGGATAGTTGTGCACCCGCCGTCGCCGTCGGGTGGCCGGAGGGTGACGGTAGGCGCTGAGATGCTGGGCGTGGCGTACAGCGTCGTTGATGTTCTGGTGTTCTTGAGGCGTGCGGGCGCGGACCCGCACGAGGTTCAGCTGGATGATCCGCAACAGATCGAGTGGCTTGGTGGCGGGCCCGGGGTCTGGTCATGACAGCGGCCTCCGTTCCCGGAGGAAGCTAGGCGCCGCTTCGGGGTCGTCGATTATTGGCGTTCGACAGGTAGGCCTTCGCGCTCACCATGCACCTGCTCCAGTCCGAGATCGCGCACGTCAAGACGTTGCTGGTTCAACAGGCTCTGGCCGAACCGGCCTGGGCGAAGAGGCTGAGCGACGACGACCGGCACGGCCTGACCGCTCTGTTCTGGTCCAACGTCAACCCGTACGGCACCTTCCGCCTGGCTATGGACAAGCGAGCGCCTCGCCCTGGGACCCGGCCGCAGCCATGCAGCCAGTGCCCGGCGCGGCCCGTCCAGCTTGGTGCGGCCGTGGTTCAACGCGTTGTACGACACGTCGTACAACGCGTCGTACAACGCACCACGGCCACGACGGTGTTCAGCTGGCAGTGTCAGATCGACTGCGACATCACCGGCCCGCCCGGATGCGCCGTTACTTCTCCACGGCGTAGCGCAGCTGCGCGAAGCCGCCGACGTCGGTGGCCGAGTCCAGGCGAAGCGGGACGTCCTCGGTCAGCTCGCCGAAGAGACGGTGACCGGCGCCGATCAGGACCGGGGCGACGCTGATGATGAACGCATCGACGCGTCCGGCGCGGATGAAGCTTTGGACGAGGCGTCCACCGTCGGGGTAGACGTGCTTGATCCCGCGCTTGTCAAGGTCGGCGACGAGGCTGTCCATGTCGCGGTAGACGGTGATGCGCGGGTCGGCGTCCTCGGGAAGGGTCGTGCTCAGGACGCCGACGTGGCGGTCGCCGTAGTGCCAGTTCTCCTCGCCGAAGCCGACGACCTTGTCGTAGGTGTTGCGACCCATGATCACGGCGTCGACCGAGCCGAGGAACTCGAAGAAACCCATGTCGCCGGCCCGCTCGCCGCGCGAGGTCAGCCATTCGATGTCGTCGTCGGGGCGGGCGATGTAACCGTCGAGGCTGGTGCCTATGAAGACGGTGGCAGTGAAGGTCACGGGGTGCTCCTCAGCAGGTGGTCGAGGTCGTCGTGGAGAAGGGCGGCGGGATCGCCGTCGCCGGTGAGGGCCCACCGCAGCAGGGAACCGTCGGTGGTGATCTGGACGGCGCGCGCGAGGCGCGGCACGTCCGTGCCGGACGGGAGCTCGCCTCTCGCGACGGCCTCGGTGAGTAGTTCTTGCAGTGCTGCGTCGACCGCGCGGGTGTGCTCGGCGGCATGGACGCGGAACTCTGGATCGGAGAGGTCGAGCTGGAGCATGGCGAGGTGATTGGCCATCTCCTCGGGGGTGGACATGTAACCGGCGAACTCGTCGGCGACGGCGTGCAGGGCCGCCAGGGGCGAGTCGTGCGCGGTCCGCGCCCTCCGGTAGGGCGCGGCGGCGTTCCCGGCGGCGTCCGCAGCGAAGGCCAGCAGCAGGCCCCGCTTGGACCCGAAGCGCTGCGACAGCGTCGCCGGAGAGACTCCCGCCTCGGCGCCGACGTGCGCCAGTGTGAGCCTGCCGGGGCCGTGGGCGCCGATGGCGCGCGCGGTGGCGGCGAGGATCTCGGCGTCGCTGGTGGCGCGTGGTCGTGGCATGGGTTCCTCCTCTCGTGATCGACTGTAGCACGTTAATAAATGGTGGTTCATTTATTAAGTGGACGTCTGTCACCTCGGCGCCTCGGCCGCCCGCCAGGCTGGCGACGCCTCCTTGGCCGCCCGCTCGCTCGGCTCCCCTGGGGCTACTGGGCGGCGGACACCGGCAACACCCGCTGGACCTGGAACTGGTATGTGCGGCCGCAGCCGGCAGGGGGTGTTCCCCTGGTGACGCGGTCGCCGCTGGCGGCCTGTCCGGCCTGGACGAGCGTGCTGGCCGGGGGCCGCCGAGGCGCCTGGTGGGCGATGGTCGATGGGCGAGGCGTTGGAGCAGATCGCCGACGCGCCGCGGGCGAAGCCGCCGGCCGGCTGTGGCCCGGATGCGCCCCGACCCACGTCCGCGAGTACGCCCTGTGCCGGTCCTGGTCGGTCACTGCGCTCCCGGACGCGAACGGGACGGAAGAAGCCGCCGCAGAGGCGCACCGCATGCTTGAGATCGCGTCCTCGGTCCCGTCCGCGCGCGGCCGAACGCGGCGATGTGGTCCTGGCCGCCCTGCGGCATCACCGCCGAGTGCCGGAAGTCGCCGAAGTCCTCGTTACCTGGGACGCCCTGCCCGCGTGATGCGGGTTGATACTGGTGGGCTCGCGTATTCAACTGTCGTGTATTGGCCCACCAGCAGCCTCGGGCAGTGACTTCGGGTGAGGGGGTTGGGTAGTTGAGTCCGGGCAAGTGGTGATGTGCTGGTGGAGGGCGGCAGGGCATGTGCGGCAGGTGCGCAACGGCTACGTGGAGGCCGTTCTGGCGGCAGACGCGCGAGTGACGGTCTTCCCCGAAGGGCCGTTGACGGGGTACGAGTTCGACTCGGATCCAGTCGTTCCGGATGATGAACGATGGCTCTGATCGTTGCCGCGTGCGACGAGGCCGGGACACTATGTAGCCCGGCACCGAGGGAGGGCCCAATGCTGATCGACTTCGTTCCCGACGGGAATCTGTACCCTTTTGAGTCGTGTTGGTTTGACTCATCCGTCGGCAGGGTTCACTACATTGACGAGGGGACCGGACCAACGATCCTGTTCTGTCATGGTGCTCCGGCGTGGAGTTTCCTCTACCGCCACATCGTGAAGGACCTGCGCGACCGGTATCGGTGTGTCGCCGTCGACTACCTGGGTTTCGGATTGTCCGAACGTCCTGCGGGCTTCGGCTACACCATCGCTGAGCACACCGCGGTGCTCGGCGAGCTGATCGATCACCTGCAGCTCGACGACTTCGTTGTGATGGGACACGATTGGGGCGGACCCATCGGGCTGGGCGCGGTCACCGCGCGCGCGGACCGGGTGAGGGGGATCGTGCTGGGTAACACCCTGTTCTGGCCGATCGAAGCGATGGCGAACCGGGCCTTCAGCGTGATCATGGGTAGCCGTCCGATGCAGCGGCGGATACTCGACCAGAATTTCCTCGTCGAGCGCGTCCTGCTCGCAGAACTGGGGCACAAGCTCACCCCGGCAGAGGCTGACCACTACCGCGCGGTGCAGCCCACCGCGGAAGCCCGGCGCGGACTCGCCATGACGCCCAAGGAAATTCGTGCCGCACGCCCGCTGCTGGACCAGCTTGCCCGAGACGTTCCCGCCCTGCTCGGCGACAAGCCGACCCTGTTGGTATGGGGAATGCAGGACATGGTGTTCCGTCCGAACGCCTCTATCCCGCGGATGCGTGCCGCCTTCACGGATCTGGACATAGTCGAGCTGCCACATGCGCGGCACTTCATTCAGGAGCACACCCCGGACGCGATCACGGCGGCGATCGCGAAGCGATTCCGGTCATGATACTGGTGCGCTCGCGCATTCAACTGTCACCAGTTCTCCGGGGTCCGGCCCGATGGTGACCGCCAGTGGCCGTCGAGGCGGGGCAGCTGAGCATGGGCGAGTACGGCGGCGAGCGGGTGGATGTGCAGCAGCGACTCGACCACCTGCCCGGCCCCACCTGCCCGGCCGAATCCAGGCGGCGCACGGCACCGCGCCCGACGGCCACGGTGCCGTGCGGTCCGGTGACTGCCAGGCGCTCGGTCTTGGGGCCCGCGGAGCGGGAGACCAGCAGCGATCCGTACAGGCCGTGGTCGTAGGCGAGGTGGACCAGCACGGTGTCCTCGGCGTCGTAGACGGCGCCCGTTGCGGCGGCAGCCGAGGTGTGCGCTACGACGCGGTCGGGCAGGCCGAGGCATCAGATCAGCAGGTCGATTCTTCTTCACACAGGGCGGCCAGTTCGGTGGCCTCGTGCGGGTCGGTGGCGAACGGCTTCTCCTTCATCACGTGCACCCTGTCCGGGCGCTCTCGGGCCGAGGCCCCGGGTGGTCCGGAGTCCGATGCGTCTCACTGACCGAGGAGGGCGCCGCTTTGGTCACGGAGGTGCTGGGAATCTCTCCGGTCCCGGCGGGGGGAGAAGCTCTTCGACACGGAGGTCAGGTTTCGCTGAAGGCGGCGCCGGTGGGCCTCTGACGGAGGAGGCTTTCCCGCGGACGGAATCACTGGGTACGGCGGCGCTGGCCGGTCAACCTCGGACTGCCGTGTCAGTCACTCCGTGCGGCTTGGTTTTCCAAGTTCATGATTGGGTCCTGGAGACGAAGGACTCCTACTGCATCGGCTACGCCATGCACTTCGAGTGCCTTCTGTGCCGGATCCACGGCGACGTCTCCCACGCGGCATAAGCGTCGGGTGGGGTGACGACGCGACTCGCTGCCCTGGCCGTTCCCCCGCTGAGGCCGTCGCTGAGGCCTTCTCGCCCCCCCGCGTTCGCTAGCCCTCCTGGGCGCCCTCCGGAACCGGCAGTCCGACGGCTTCGAACCGCCGGGTGACCGGCTCCCGGCGCGGCCCGAGGGCCACGCCGCCCGCACGGGGGCTCGTGTATGCCGGTGCGCGCACGCAGGAGCCCGGGAGCGCTCTGCTGGCGCTGTTGCCCGCATCTTCACGACCGTTGACCGACCTCTTTGAGCCACCTACGTTCGGGATGAGGCCCGGTCCATGTGGACGGGCCAGCCGCGGCTCTTGGGGGCGCAGGTGCACTGGTATGTGGATGTGCTCAAGAAATACGCGACGTTCAGCGGAAGGGCGAGCCGCCCCGAATTCTGGATGTTCACTCTGGTCAGCCTCGTCATCAGCGTCGTGCTGGCCGTCATCGACGCTCTACTCGGCACGGGCATGATCATCGAAACCGTCTACGACGTCGCCGTGCTCCTGCCCAGCCTCGCTGTCAGCGTCCGGCGCCTGCACGACACCGACCGGTCGGGCTGGTGGCTGCTGATTGGCCTGATTCCGATCGTGGGCCTCATCGTCCTGATCGTGTTCTGGGTTGCGGCCGGCAAGCCACACGAGAACGCCTACGGTCCGAACCCACAGGAGGTTTCGGCCCGTTGAGGGCTTGGCCCCGCGCCTTTCCTGAAACGGCTCTCCGGAAGGTGGCCTGCTCAGCGAAAGGCGCCTCTGGCCAGTGAGCACGAGGGTTGTCCAGGCACTCGTCCCCGCACCAGCCGGAGGCACTTCTCACTTGAGTCAGTCCTCAGGCATGAGTGCCGACGTGATGTTTTACAGCCGCCGAATGCGCAGCAAGCCGGTCAGCATGGGGAGAGTGAACTCGCCGCGGGCGGCCTCAGGCCTACTTGCTAGGACTGCGCGGATCCGTCCCGGCGCGGCTTTTGTTCCTGATCTGGCATGACGAGCACCCCTGCGCGCGGCGCGATGGTCGCTACGAGCGAGTCGGCGGTGCGGGGCTGCCCGTGCGGGAATTCGGTCCGCTCCGGTAAGCCGAACCAGGCGGCCGTACCAGACTTGGGAAGGTGCCTGTCGGCCGTTGCAGCGCGCCAGTGGGTGGGCGTGTCGCGCGGGCCGATGGCTGCGCTCCCGCTGACCCGCGGGAGCCGGGCAACCCACTCGACCTGGCCGTCCATGAGGTTCCGTAGGCCGGCCAGGAAGCCGCTGGGTGCGAGGGCCTGGCGATCTCGGGATCCGCGACCGCCATATCGAACCAGTACATTGCGTTGCCGGCCGGCACGGCATGATGGGCGTCCGGCAGTGGCATCGCCTCGGAGCTGCACGGCGGGCACGGACAGCCGGCAGGGAGCGGCTCAGCTCGGTCAGCATGTCCGGGTCGGGCTCGACTGTGGGCTCGACTGCAATGACCTCGGAACCCAGCGTGACCAGCGTGGCGGTCAGCTTGCCGCTGTCGGCGCCCAAGTCGAGCACGCGCGTGCCGGGCACAGGCTCGAGCGTCCAGCGCACCGCGACCTGTGCATCGCGGCCTGCGCGTAGTCCGGACGGTGCTCGGCGTATGCGACTGTCACTGCTGCGAACGACGAGGCGTGAAGCAGCCGTTCATCAGGCTGTGATACTGGTGGAGACCGCTCGCAAGAGTGGCCTGGGCACGGCGGTTTCGGCGGCTCCGGCACTGTGGTGCAACCGGCGGGTGGTGCACGATCCGGGCAAGGCCCCGCTGGATGTCGCGCTCACGGTCGCGGTCGCACAAGGCTCAGGCCGACGTCGGTCTCGTCCGACAGCTCGACCTGTATGGCTTCGGTGCGACCGGGCCGGGGCGTCACCGCCCCGGCCCGGCGAGAACGCTGGTGTCAGCTCACGACCGACGCGCAGGTGGTGGGTTCGGCGTTGGCCGGGTCGAGGAGGTTGGCGACCTTGTGGACGACGATGCGGTCGATGCTCCCGATCGAAATGTGCTCGGAGAGGTCGAGGGCGCAGAGGTCCTGGAGCATGATGTTGCGGACGTTCGGGCCCGACAGGAAGTTCGTGCCGTGCGGCGTGACGACCTGGTCGTACTTGGTGGCGATGACCGAGTACTCGACCCCGGGCATGGTGTCGGGGCTGGAGTTCAGGCGCTTGAGGAACTCGGAGCCGAGGGCCTGGTCGGTGAGGCCGGGGGCCATGCCGCCGAGTGCCTTACGGGCCCCCGGGACGGCGTCCATCAGCTTGGTCAGGCCCATCATGGTCGTGCCGTGGCTGGACGGGGCGAGGCCGATGAGGTGGTTCACCTTGTCGGCGCCACCCAGGAAGTTGATGTAGTAGCGCGGCATCATGCCGCCCTGCGAGTGGCCGACCATGTCGACCTTGTCGACGCCGGTGGCCGTGCGCACCTTGTCGACGAAGACGGAGAGCTCTTCGGCCGACTTGGCGATTGGGCCGAGGCCGTAGAAGACCGGCACGCCGGGCAGCTTGCCGTAGTCGAGGGAGAAGACGCAGTAGCCGCGCTTGACCAGGTAGGGCGCCATCACGAGCCAGTTGTCGACGGAGTTGCCGAGCGTGCCGTGCACCAGGACGACGGGGCGTGGGTGGGCGGCGGAGGGCTTGCAGTTGTAGTCGTTCCAGCCGCTGCTGACCGTGGAGGGGCGGTCAGCAGCCGAGGCGGCGGAGGCAGTGGTGGAGCTGACGGTCAGCGTCAAGGCAAGAGCCGATAAAACGGAACAAACAAGGCGGGAAGCGCTGCGGATTCCAGACATGAAGAACCTCATCCATGGGACGGGCAGACGGCATCGGCACAACGACCTGACCGGTCGCGCGCTGAAAGCGTCCGCGTGGATGAGAGTAAGATCACCGATAAGTTACCCACAAGTCAAGTAAGAATGTTCCAGCACGTCAGACCGGATGGCGGGACGCCAAGTCGGCGGCCGCGCACTCATCAGGAGCGCGGGTGAAGAGCGCGTGCGAGGATGCCGTCATGACCGTCGGCACTGCCGCTCTCCCCGCGTTCTGGACGAAGGGTGGGGCTGTGTGTGGGGGGAGAGAGATCGACGACGCGATCGAGCGCGCCGACCAGGAGACGTTCACCCGAGAGCCGCCCAACGACGCTCAAGGCTCAGATCGGCTTCCTGCTCAAGCAGCCGAAGTCCGCGAAGGCCGTCGCGGCGGAGCTCGGCGTTACTGCGGGCTCCGTCAACCGCTACCGCCGCGGTGCCCGCAAGCACTCGCCGAAGGACATCGCCGCGAAGATCGGCGCGGCCGTACGGGCCAGCTGGCGACCGCAGTCCGCAAGCGCCGGCAGCGGCAGGCCGCCATCGGCACCGGCACCGGCATCGGCATCACGGTGGAGACCAGCGCCCGCTTCGGCTGCACCGACATCGGCTACCTGGATCTCGACGACTAATCCAGAGCCCCCACTAATTACTCGTTGAGACTTGGCTGCATCGATGTCGAGCCGAGTGACAGCACTTATGCACCGGTTTCGATGGCAGTTCACGATCAGTCCAACTCGGAGGGGCGGGGCGGTACGCCGAAGCGGCACCCAGAGCGAGTCAGCTCAGGACAATGGGGCTCTCGGGCACGCCTTATCAGCTCTGAACGCGTCGGTCATAGTCCATTTGGTGCGCCCGGATCTCGTCTGCGTTCTTGACCGTCCAGTCGTACAACTGGCCGAACGGCTCCCGCAGGGATTCGCCGAGCGGGGTGAGGGAGTACTCGACCCCGACCGGCGAGGTCGGCAGCACGCGGCGCACGATCATCCCGTTGCGCTCCAGGCGGCGCAGGGTCTGGGTCAAGACCCGCTGGGTCACGCCCTCAAGGCGGCGCTTGATCTCGTTGAACCGAGTGGGCTTGTCGAGGACTGCCATCACCATCATCGACCACTTGTCAGCGATCTGGTCGAGGATCGGGCGGCTGGGGCAGTCGGACCGGTAGACGGTGTCGTTGCCGGCGCCGGCGCCGGTTTCAGGAATATCCATATCGGTATCCTTCGCGATCCTTGCGATGCTGAAAGTGCGTTATTGACGCCGGTCGCCCGCCAGCGCACCGTAAGTATGCATCAGGAACCTAGATGCACACCTGGTACCGATCGGAGCCCTCCATGACCCACGACGCCTACGCGACCCTGCGGGTGAGCCGCGAGGACGGCATCGCCCGCGTCACCCTCGACAACCCACCCGTCAATGTCCTGAACGTTGCCCTGATGGCCGACCTCCGGCACCTGCTGACCACTTTGAGGGACGACGAATCGGTTCGGGTGATCGTGTTCGACAGCGCTAACCCAGAGTTCTTCATAGCCCACGTCGATATGTCGCTCGTCGACACGCCGGACGCCTTCGAGAAGTTCGCGGCAGATCTTCCGGACGGCGTCAACGTCTTCCAGGCCCTGGGGGAACTGCTCCGGCACCAGCCCCAGGTGACCATCGTCAAGCTTGCCGGGATGGCGCGCGGAGGAGGGGCAGAGTTCGTCACGGCCGCGGACATGGCGTTCGCAGCGATCGGTCGCGCCGGCATAGGCCAGATCGAAGCTCTCATGGGCATCATTCCCGGCGGAGGAGGCACGCAGTACCTCGCCGGCCGGATCGGCCGCAATCGCGCCCTGGAGTCGGTACTGAGTGCCGACCTGTACGACGCCGAAACCGCAGAGCGCTACGGCTGGGTCAACCGGGCAGTCCCTGCTGACGAGCTCGACGACATCGTCGATCGCCTCGCCCGCAACATCGCCACCCTGCCCGAGGGCGTGATCGCGGCGGCCAAGCGCGCCATCGTCCCCGAGGACCTGGACGAAGGTCTCCTGCGGGAGCACGACGCCTGGGCGGGCCAGGTCGTTTCACCCGTGGCCGAGCGGTTGATCCGCGGCGGGCTGGCCCACGGTGCCCAGACCCGCGACGGCGAGCGCGATCTGGAGGGCCTGCTCCGGGGACTGGCCGGATGACAGGAGCCGGACCATGACCCACCTGCCCACCTGCCCACCTGCTCACCGGCAGCCGCCGGGCGTCCACGGCCAGGACCACTTGTGACCGGTCGCTTCTGCCCGTGTCGTCAGCCGGCCGTCGCCCTGGGGACGGTGGCGCCGGCCTGGATGGCCGGGGAGTCGACGACCACGGTCACCGACCGTGGTGTGTCGGCGGCCAATGCGCGGTGCCGCATTCCTCAGGCGACCGGCTCGCTCCGGGCCGACTGGTTGGGAGGTGTGGACCGGCCGGAGCCTTGTGGTGCGGCGGCCGGGTTCCGTGCGTGTGCACCCGGGTTCGCACGAAGGCGGCCGCCGCTGTGTGGTCCAACGACAGCGCCCTGGAGATGGTCACGCCCCTTGGCGCGTCCGCGCTCGCCGGAGCGGAGCCGATGCTGCCGTTGGGTTCGTGACGGCGGCCATGGGGCCGCGGTGGTCGCGTGCATACTGCTGACCATGAAGCCCCCCTCGCGCCCCGCGTCCACTTGCTGGTCACGTTCGTGCTGGTGACGTGTGCGGCGGTGGGCGGAGCTTGCTTCGGGTTTCTTGCAGGTGGCCGGTCGGTGGCAGTGATGGCCGCGGGGGCGGCCGGCCTGGGTGCGGGGATCGGGTCGTTTCCGGCCCGCTGCCGGCAGCGGCCTTCTTCGAGCCCGAGGCCGTGACGGCTGATGGGTACGCGATGGGGATCGCCGACGCGGTCCTGATGGGGATGGCGACGTACCAGGGGGCGGGTCTTTCTCCTCGCTCTTGATGGGCGACAGGTGAAGAGGTTCCCTTCGGCTCCGACCGACCGACCGACGCCTCCTGGGCCAACCCGATCGAGGCTCACTTCGGGCCCGCTGCGGCAGTTCACGCCGGCCAACTCGAACCACCGCAGCCACCCTGCACAGACCCAGGCCCTGCACCACTACCTGATCTGGCGCAACGCCAACGCCCGCCACTCCGATGTGCTCGCCGCTCAACGCCGCGAGCGCGCTCGCATCCGCAGTGTGAAAGGCATCCGCTGGGGCAGGCGCCCACTCGCTGCCGCAGAGTGACCACCGCGGCGGGCGCCCCGGTCACAGCTCGGTGTTATGCCGTGAACCTTCCCATCAAGAGGGTGGAACCCGGCGGGCAGGAACCTCGAAGACGAGTTCACGACCGTCCTCCTCGTCCCACTGCTCTCCGACTTCAACGAAACCGAAGCCCGAGATCGTGGCCAGGGATGCCACGTTGCCGGGGCTGATCGTCGCCCGCACAGTCGTGACTGCGGCTTCGGCCGCTGCCCGGCGGAGCAACTCGATCAGCGCGGATCGGGCATATCCCTGGCGGCGGAAGTCGGGAGCGACGGAGTAGCCGATCTCGACCATGCCGACCTCATCGGGCGGTCCGTGGAACCCGGCATGTCCGACGACGAGACCGTTCTCGCCGACGACCGCTTGTCGCACCATCCACCGTGCCTGGCCGGGATCGGCGGTCATCTGGCCGAGCCGGAACCGCCATAGCCACCGTGCTCTGTCGGTCACGAAGTACTTGGTGAGCGAAACCCCGGCCACTCTGCTGGCTTCGGACAGGTCACCATCGAGCAAAGCGGACATCGCCCCGCCGGACAGCTCGACAAAACGTACGCACCTCGGGCTCCGCGTGAACGGTCTCCCGTGATCGGCTTCATCTGTCACCTACGGATGCTCGCTGACTAACCCAAGGGCGTCCAACGATTTCGAAGCAGCCCAGCAGCGACCCTGCGACGTCATCCACCACCACGACCCCACCCCGGTGAACCTTCCCAGTCACAGCACTGGGAAGTTGTCGAAGGACCCCTGCAAGGCAAGATCCGGTAGTTCCCGTTCCCGGCTACGGCAGTGCTTGCTCCGCCCAGATGATTTTGCCCCGGGCGTAGTACCGGGTGCCCCAGCGGTCGGTGAGCTGGGAGACGAGGAAGAGGCCGCGCCCGCCCTCGTCCTCGTCGGCGGCGTAGCGCAGGTGGGGTGAGGTGCTGCTGGTGTCGGAGACCTCGCAGATCAGGGTGCGATCGTAGAGGAGGCGGACGCCGATGGGTCCGGCGGCGTGGCGGATGGCGTTGGTGATCAGCTCGCTGAGGATCAGCTCCGTGGTGAAGACCGTCTCCTCCAGGCCCCACTCGGTCAGTTGCCGTGTGATGTCGGCGCGGGCCCCGGCCACGGCGGAGGGCTCGCAGGGGACGTCCCATGCGGCGATTCGGTCGGCGTCCATGCGGCGGGTGCGGGCGACGAGGAGGGCGATGTCGTCGCTGCGACGGTCGGGAGGGAGGGCCCCGAGCACAGCCTCGCAGGTCTCCTCGGGCATGCGGCCGGGCACTCCCAGTGCCGTCCTGAGGATCGCCAGGCCGCTGCCGATGTCGCGCTCGCGTCCCCCGACGAGACCGTCGGTGTAGAGAGCGAGGCTGCTGCCCTCGGGGAGGTGCAGTTCCGCCGCTTCGAAGGGCAGGCCGCCCAGGCCGAGCGGTGGTCCTGCGGGGAGCTCGGGGAAATCGACGGTGCCGTCGGGGCGGACGAGCGCGGGGAGAGGGTGGCCGGCGCGGGCCAGGATGCAGGTCCCGTCCGTGGGGTCGTAGATCGCGTACAGGCATGTGGCGCCTGTGACGGCGGGTTCGTCCCCCGCCGGGGCCGTGTCGTAGTCGATGCCGCAGACGAGCTCGTCGAGATGGCCGAGGAGTTCGTCCGGGGGCAGGTCGAGGGTGGAGAAGTTCTGTACGGCCGTGCGCAGCCGGCCCATGGTGGCGGCGGCGTGCAGTCCGTGTCCGACGACGTCGCCGACGACGAGTGCGACGCGGGCCCCGGGGAGTGGGATGACGTCGAACCAGTCGCCGCCCACCCCGCTCCGGGCGGGCAGATATCGATGGGCGACGTCGAGGGCGTTCTGCTCGGGCAGCTTGCGGGGGAGCAGGCTGCGTTGCAGAGTGACCGCCATGGCGTGTTCGCGGGTGAAGCGGCGGGCGTTGTCGACGCAGACGGCTGCCCGCGCCGCCAGCTCCTCGGCCAGTACCAGGTCGTCCTGGTCGAGGCGAGGGCTGTCAGCCGTTCGCCAGAAGTTGGCGACGCCCATCAGGACCCCGCGTGCCGTGAGCGGCACGGTGATGAGTGAGCGGAGGCCGAGTTCCAGGATCTTCCGTGTACGTTCGGGATCACCCGCGCGCCATTCGGCGGCGGCCGCCACGTCGGGCACCAGCACGGGGCGTCCGCCGGCGAGAACCCGGGCCATGGGGGTGCTCGGGTGGTACGCGTAGACCTCGCCCACCTGGTAGAGCGGGGGGCCGCCGTAGGCGCCGGTGACCGCCACCCGGTGCAGCTCCGGTGCTCGCGGGTACGAGCCGGGGGGTGGCTCGTCGCCGCGCAGGACGGGATCGGCGAGGTCGACGGAAGCGTAGTCGGCGAACCACCGTGTGGCCACCTCGGTGAGCTCCTCGGCCGTGCGCGAGACGTCCAGGGTCGTGCCGATGGCCACGCTCGCCTCGTACAGCAGCCGCAGCCGGCTCTGGGCCACCTCGGCCCTTCCGGCGAGTTCGCGGAGCTCGGTGGAGTCGCGCAGCGTGGCCACGCTGCCGCCGGCGTCCTCATCGGGGTAGGTGGGCCGGTTGTTCACCGCCAGCAGCCGACCGCCGACCGGCAGCACCTCGTCGGTGACCGCTCGGCCTGACGCGAGCAGGTCCGTCATCCGGGGGTCCAGGCCGAGACCGGAGACGGGGCGTCCCTCCGCGTCCCTGGCGAGTTCGAGGAGACGACGCGCCTCGTCGTTGACGAGCACGGCCGTGCCGTCGCCGCCGACGATGACCACACCTTCGCGCACCGCGTGCAGGACGGCGTCGTGGTGCTCGTACATCCGCGTCATCTCGGCCGGGTCCAGGCCGAGGGTCTGCCGCCGCAGCCGTCTGCTCACCAGGGCCGTCCCGGCCGTCGCCAGGCCGAGGGCGGCGGCACCGGCACCGAGGACGTACGGGAGCTGTCGGTTGATGGCGCTGCTCACCTTGCCGGGGTTGAGGCCGGCCGACACCATGCCCACGACCCTGCCGCCGTCCGACACAGGGACGACGGCCTGCACTTCGGCCGCCATGGGGCCTTGGACCTCCTCGATGGTGACGCGGCCGTCGAGCGACGGCCCGATGGTGCCGACGAACTTCTTGCCGATCCAGTCGGGCCTGGGGCTTGTGTAGCGGATGCCGTCCCTGTTCATCACCACGATGAAGTCGACGCCGGCCGCCCGGCGGGCGCTCTCGGCCAGCGGCTGGAGCACCGCACTCGGATCGGGACCGCGCAACACGGCCGGCAGGCTGGGCCCGTGCGCGAAGGACTCGGCGGCTGCCAGCGAGCGGGCGCGCGCCGCCTGGAACCTGTCGGCGCGCGCCTTGAACACCAGCGTCACCACGGCGGCCACGACGAGCACGACGACGATCAGTACCTGCAGCACGAACATCTGACCGGCGACGCTGCGAACGTTCGCCACCGGTCCCGTACGCCGCGTCGACGGCCCCCACGAGCCCGGCGGCTGCTGTCGCCGCTCACGTGAGGAGCGGCCCGGGAAGCGGGCCATGCACCATCTCTACCGCCCCGTGCGACAGCGACGGCGCACACCACGCCGTGGCATCGCACGGCTGCACGAGGGGCAGCTCCGGCGCAGGGGGTGGTGGTGTTACTGCTGGCGCTGCCACTCCGTCTCGTCGCCGCCACGGCCCCTTCTCTGCTGACCTATCCGCTGCTACTTGTCACGTCACCGTGGTCGGCAGTTTCGGAGACAGGAGGAATCCTGCCTCCGAAACCAAGAAAAGACCCTCCGCCGTGTACGTGCGACGATCTGGACCGTGGAACAAAAAGACGCATGGACCGCAGGACGGGTAGTCGAAGCGGGCACGGGACGCGACGACCTGCTGGCGTTGGTCAAGAGGGCAGTGCGCGGGCTGCTGCCGGATGAACAGGTCGTGGCAGTGTCCGCCATATGTGAACTGTGCAGTCCGGACGGGTGCGGCGAGTTCCAGGTGATGGCTCACGAGTGTTACTGCTTCGGCTGCCTCATACCGATCGGAGTAGCGGACGGGGAAGAAGGCGCACATCCCGGTGCGTACCCATGGAAGCTCATCCCGTCCGATGCTCCACTGCCGGCGATCTCATCCGGGCCTTCCGGCGAGGCGTCGGACATCTGCAGGTGCCCAGCAGGGCACGTTGTCTTTGAGGTGGCCGTTGCGTACATTCTCGCCAAGGACGGTTTGGTACGAAGTATCTCGGTTGGCTTGAGATGTCCGGAAGACGGCGCACTGCACCTGTACATCGACAATGCACGCGTGGTTCCGAGAGAGACTTGACGCCGGGCCGGCACTTGCGGAGCGGGCTGGCCCTGGAGGCGAAGCCGGAGGGCCTGGGGCGGGGGAGCGAAGCGGATCCGCCCAACGGGCCGAAGGCCCAGACCCCGTGAAACGGGGTCACCTCCCACCCTGAGAAGTTGTATCTCAACCGAACGTGATCCGTTGATTTCTACTGGTCAGGCATGGTGTGGCTCGGAATGAGAGGGGCATCCGGCGTCTTGTTTCCACTCCGTGAGCGAGGGGTGCGCGATGGCGCCGGTGCTGGGAATGCTGGAGGAGCGGGAGACAGCGGCCCCTGTGCGGGTGGAAGGACTACGGGAGGAAGTCGCCCGGTTGGCTGAAGTGTTGGAGGCTGCCGAGATCGAGCTGGACCGGCGGGTGATCGCGCGGGAAGAACTGGTCGAGGCCCTGGCAGCCTCGGCTGCCGAGACCACCGCCGGGACCGAGGCCGAGGAGAAAGCGGTGCTGTCGCTCGCGCCGGTGCCGGGCTCGACGGTGCCGCCCTGGCGAGAAGGGCTGCCGGTGACGGTTCTGGCGCCGGACTATCAGCGCATTCTGGGCGTGCTGGAACAGCAGCGATCCACGGGTCACGGACCGCTTCGGGCCAAGGAGATCGCGGTGGAGCTGGGCCTTGACGCGACGTCGGCGAAGGTCGAGGGGCTGCGGTCGAAAGCCCGGCGCCTGGCGGAGCGCGGGTGGCTCCTCCTGGAGGCGTCGGCGGTTCAGTGCCGGTTGGTGGCCCGAGGCCGCGCCAGACGCCGGCTCGTCCGCGTGACCATCGACTACCGGATCATCGCTTCGCTGGTGGCGGTCAGGGTCTCGTAGTCCCGGGCCAGGCGGTGTGAATGCATCAACCACGCGAGCGTGCGCTCTGCCACCCACCGCCTCGGCAGCACCATGAACCCTGCCATGTCGTCGGTGCGCTTGAGGATCTCCAGGGTCAGAGCGAGCTTGTCCCGGCACCAGCCGACAAGGCCGCCGGTGTACCCGCCGTCGGCCCACACGAGGGTGATGTCGCGGTGCATACGGCGCAGCCGCATCAGCAGGCCCGCCGCGGCGTCCCGGTCGCCGATGTTCGCAGCCGTGACCGCGACGACCAGGAGCAGGCCGAGGGTGTCGGTCACAATGTGCCGCTTGCGGCCCGGCACCTTCTTCCCGCCGTCGTAGCCGCGTGAGGCGGCCGGCACCGAGGCCGCGGCCTTCACTGACTGCGCGTCGATGATCCCCGCCGTGGGCTCGGCCTCACGGCCCTCGCGCTCACGGACCGTCCCGCGCAGCCGGTCGTGGAACTCGGCGATCAGACCGTGCTCGCGTCAGCGGCGGAAGAAGGCGTAGACCCGGCCCCAATCGGGGAAGTCCGCGGGTATCGCCCGCCACGAGATCCCGCCCGCGACCAGGTAGCGGATCGCGTCCAACAACTGCCGATGACAGTAGCCCTCGGGCCGTCCACCCGCCCCTGGAACCAGGCCGGCACCGGCAGCAACGGCCGGACGGCCACCCACTCCGCGTCCGTCATGTCCGACGGATACCGGCGCACCCGGTCGGGATGGTCGGCCGCGTTGCTGTACACATGCGCGAGGCAATCGCACGACACGGCGGGCGAGTTGAAGTCAACGTGCCCGGGCACGTACAACATAGACAACAGGGCCTCCGGGAACCACTCGGAATGGGATCGCACCCCCGAGCTACCAGGAGGCCCTGCTTCCACGCGCGGAAGCCGCCGCAGTCACCCGATCGAGACTCCCGTTCGACCGACA